>JADKJT010000021.1 GCA_016720905.1 Gemmatimonadaceae bacterium
CGGGTGCCCCAGCAGGATTTCGACCAGCAGCCGCCATCGGGCACGGTAATCCAGCAGCTCGTGCCTTACCGGACCTCAAGCCAGGCGAACGTGCTCTCGAGGGCTCGAGAAGCACCTCCCAATTCGGTTCTGGATCGGCAACGCCATCGTGCAGGATAGCCATGCGCACAAATCTACGCCGAATTCTGCACGCGGCACCAGCGACCCATTGCTGCCCCCTATTCCGGCTTGCGGCATGGTGAGTCGCGCGACCGATTGCAGCTGGCAGTTCACCCGGAACAGTACATCTGAGAAGTTGGGTTCGTGACGTCAGGCTCCCGGAACAACCCAACCAAACGCTGCGGCGATTTCGAGACTTACTCCTGGTCGAAGAGATCAACAAGCGGCAGACTCATTCGAGATCATGTCCGCTTCCTGCAGAAAGACCAAGTCTTCGGGAAGAACGTCGTCCTTCACGAACTGGCAAAAGTCCGCATCCGTACATGATTGCCTTGACGTAGGCAGGTCGATGTCGCTTGTCCATTTTCGTCGAGAACTTTAGGTACAGTGCTCGGTCATCGTCTTGTTTGCGCCCGATAGGTGACGAAGGGGAAAAGTTCGAAACTTTGTCGCTCAACATTGCAACTTCATCGATCCAGACAAATCGGACATCTGGAGTGGAACGGGAATCATCGCCAACGGAGCGCATCGCTGCCTCTCGGATGACCGCCTCCAGTCCAGCACCCTCGAGGACGAAGCAGAATAGTTCCGGCGAAGGTGGGCTCTCGAGCTGCCGCAGAACGGTGACGTGATCAATAACGGCTGCTTCAATTCGACGCGCCGCCCATAGCGGAACGCGTGGCGCACGCCAAGGTCACACGAGTGAATGGCCTTGCGAGAGGGAACTCGTCGGCCGATGGCGAGAGAAGAGGTGTGAGAACCAAGGTCGTCCACTGCAGCGCGCGGACTCTCTCCGAGTTCACGCAACTCCAAGCGCAAATCACTTATGAGTGTACCACCTATCCTCTCAATCAACGCCTCATTTCCCGTGTCGTACACGGCCTTAACGAGGTCGGTAGCGCGCGCGCTCCCGGTTGAGTTCGCAAAATTGGGAATGCGCCCCGGAAGGGCTCAGATGACGTGGCGCACCAGCGTGCAAAGCGAAGGCGAACTCCTGAAGACCCGCCGGCGTATGCGTTTCGCTGGGGAACGATAAGTGCCGACCAGCTCGATCCATTGGCGAGATCAAGCGTGAAGCCAGGAGAATGGTTAGCATCGCCAACAAGTAGATCATCTCGCGCGCCATCAGTTGAAACTACGCGGCAATCAAGAACCAGTGTCGGCGCATTTAGTCGCAGCCTCTCACTGAGGGTCTGTGAGAGAATGTCGACTGTCCACGACGCGACGTTTTCATGTGTCACGGCCATATAGGCATCTCCTCGTCGTACCAAGTAGGATCAAACATGCGCGAGGGCCACACCAGCACGTCTGCCCAGGCGCAAGCGTCTGGCACCAGGAGACACGGACCCGGCACTTCTGTGAGCGAGAGTACACCGATAGCACCCATGTGCTCGACGCTTCCAAAGGTCGCGTGCGGCCTTCCCAGCTCCGGGCGGAGCCACACCGCATCAATCGAGATGTCGGATTCCGGCGAAGATAGGCGATTGTACGCCAGTCGCGCTCAAGTCGCGCCAACACCAGAAACCAGTATGGGCGGAACGCTTCTCTCAAGCGCAATTTGTGCCAACAAACCCAGTCGACGCGGCAGTGCGGCGATTCCCTGAAAGCCGCACGATTTCGACGATCCTCCACTTATCGAGTGCACTCACCCGCGTCGGCAATAAGCAGGTCTTGCAGAAAGTGAAGGTCGCTGGGTTCGATTTCACGTTTGGGAGCAGGTGCTCGGCAAGCACACGCCACGCGGGGGATTGCTCAAGCCATGAGGCAATTGAGGCACATTGTGGCAAAGTTGTCGCCCGCAGCGGAATCGATTGTCGCCAGGCAGGGTTGTCGGGAAGCGCGTGCCAACCCACCGTGTCCGGCAAGTCTTCTCCGACGTGCTCGGCCAACGCGACTGCCAGTGCATATGGTACGAAGCGCGCCCACTCGGTATCAGTCGCAGTAGGCAGATGCTCTCTGTAGTACCATGGTAAGGGAGTTCCCGACGCGACGCAGTACGCGCGAAGCTCTCCTACCGTGCAGGGTGACTCCGCATGTGAAGAGGTTCGACACGGGCTCTGCACACCCAGCACTGCGTCCGGTTTGGCGTCATTGGCGAGTTCCTCTGGAGTACATCGGGCCCACGGACAAGTACATAGTTCCGAGACGCCACCGAACCCCAAACCGCCTCATCGGACTTCAGCACTTCGGCATTCGTCACCCGAAGAGTCGCTAGTGCGGCATACATACCAGTGAAAGTCATCCGCTCCCACGGCATTTCGGTGGAGAACTTGCGGACGTAAGCATCTGCCCGTGCACATGCGGCACGCGCCGACGGTACATCACCAAGTGTCGTCAACGCGTACGCTGCCAGCCTGTGGTAGCGTTGTCGAAAGTCACAGTCCAGGCTGGACCAGAAGCGCCGCGTTTCCTTCAGGATATCAACGGCCAGCAGCGGTTCCTCATCAGCGATCGAAAAAAGGGCCTCCCAGAACCAACCCTGTTGTGGTCCTATGTTGGGATGCTCGAGGTATTCGCGGGCACGCAGCCAATGCCGTCGTGCTTCCTTCGGTCTGCCTTCAGTTAGAGCGATCAAGGCCTCGTACCTGAGGATATCATAACGAGTCGCACTCGGTGGCATTGACTTCGAAACGCTTCGCAACTCGTCAAGAGCGGTGGAGGCCTCCAGAGAACTGCCTGAGGCGAGCAGCGCTTTCAGGTGCAGGTTGTACGCGGTGTACAGAATATTCTCGGATACGACATCGCCTGTTCCAAGCGCGAGAAGCTGCTCGTAGGCGGAACGAAGGTCCTCGACCCTCCATACATTTCCGCGTGCACTTCGATTCTATTTCGAAGATTATTGAAGCTGCCCGCCAGGATCGTGCCTTCGATATTAGAACCCGCATCGTCGCACGATCTTGCCACGCCCTTAATGCGACAACGCACCACCCGTATGGGGTTACAGACGTGGCTCTGGCGCTCCGTAGTCGTTTCGACGCGACTGATATCACTTCAGCGCACATGAAGGATCCTCGTCGCGCATGCGATGATCGTTGGACCATGCCCACCAAAGGTGGTCGGTGTTACTGCCGATCAGCCGGTCCGCAATCGAAGCTCTCTCAAGTAACAGGCGCCCACGATTTACCGCCGCCATGCTCTCCAATGTGCGGCCACACTCGTATAGCGCCGTGGCATGAAGAATCCACGCGGCACCTGAGTCCTGATCAGAGCCGTATCGCGTCGCCTGATCCACATGCGCCTCCGTGCACGCTACCATGAGCTGGTATCGACCTCGATACTGAAGTGCGCCGGCGACGCCTGCCAGCTCGTCAGCGAGAAGGAGTTTCTTGAAAGGCCAGTCCTTGATTGCAAAGTTCACCGAGTGCTCAATGTTCTTCTCGTCCGCATCTAGGTACGCCCTGTTCGACGTCAGTCGCGTGAGATAGAAGCGGGATTGAGCCAGGACGACACTGAACCTGTCGTCGCTCGACAGTCGCTCGGCGGCGAACTCAGAGACCAACGGGTGAACGCGCATTCGTTGGGTGTCGGTCGCAGGCACAATTTCAACAAGTGAACGCTTCTGGAGCAGCAGTGAGACTTCCGCAAGCCCATCGGACACACCATCGACACTCGCGAAAGTCTTCCACTCTGGAAGGGGCGCATATTCGCGGGGGTTGGACAAATTCAACAACGACTCCTCGCGGGAAGAATGCGGCTCAGCAAGCGCCGGCATCCTGTTTTTTGTCAAGATCATGCTCTCAAGAAGGTCCCTAGTCCCTAAAGCAATGCTTGCGAGCTGGCGTGGACGCCACTCCGCTGAGATTCTTCCCCGCCACTCAGGATCGCTCGGTGACCGCACGACATCCTTGTTAGTGCTCGACACTACTTCGCACGAGGCCTCCACGCGTGGGATTTTGTCCGCCAGTGCCACGCATCGCGATGCCCATAACGATGGCCAAACCAGCCGCAGTCGGAATCGCAGTCGCTCTTCCGTGACTTCAATGGCAGGTACATCGTCCGCCATCACGACCAATGGCAGCCGTTCAGCGAGTTTGTGTTCTAGCTTCTCACATGCGGGAACGCGGAGATTTGCAACATCCACCCGTGACACCACTACAATCAATCCGGAGTCAGTCTGGATTAGGAACTCAGCGCCCGTCGGCCCCACAAACAAATCAGCGATCGGCTCTGTCGCTTGGAATACCGTCAACACGGGTCGCGGCCGCCGTCGATCAGAAAGATCCCACACCAAGACTTGCCCGTCTTCTCCGCCGGTGACGCCAAAGGAGGTACCTGGTACGTCACATGCAACCGTTATCCGCCACTGTGGCCGAGGGGAACGGGAAAATGGTCTCGTGGTTAACGCTGGCGAGATGGGTCAATGAGAAGTCCCTGCCTTCCCACAATCCCATATAGGCGAGTATCCGCCGAGCCCGCTCGTCTAGATCGTTGTTGAAAATGGCAAAGCAGGCCCGCACGTCACGCAGCTTCTCCTCCTTTACGTCGATTCGATCTGCTGTGAGCAGGCCCAGCGGATTGCGGAGACTGCGCCACGCATTGATGTACCGACGAATGGGAAGGTGGCGCTCGCGAATGTGCGCCGCTGCCAATATCAGCGCAATCGGCAGGCAGCTCACCAATCCGCACAGCATCTCGACATCGGAGGCTGTGCCGAGAGGCGCCAATGACGCTGATTCTCCGTTCATGCCGAGCAGGTCGCAAACAAGTGCGATGGCGTCCTCGGGCTTCAGGTCACCGAGCGGCACACGAGATGAACCAGGCAGGTCGAATTCGCGTCGGCTGGTGATGAGCACGGGGATGCCCGCAAACAGGCTAAAGATCGGGCGCATCACATCCGAATCGTAGTCGGCGTTGTCCAGCACGATTAAGAGGTCCAACTTGCGCAGGTGATGCTGGAACTCCGCGATCCGCGAGTCCAGGTCGACTATGGCGTTGATGCTTGGATCAATGTCAAGGTCGATGGTACAGCGTCTTATCACCTCGGCGACGCCCTCTTGTCGCACGCGGTACCAAAGAATTCCGTCGGCGAACACGTCGAGAGCGATCAGCCGATGGCACAGTTCCACGGCTAGCGAGGTCTTGCCGACGCCGCCCATTCCATAGATCAAGCTGCGAATCTGGAGCGACTTCTTCTCCTTGAGCCCCGCACCAGCTGCTCAAGTTCTATCTCACGTCCCTTGAAGAACGGATCGCGCGCATGCCCGAGGCGTCGAGCGAAATTCTCACGCTGCTTGGTCGCCAGAGCCTCTGGCTCCGAGTCGCGTCGTGCGACCTCCGCTTTGAGTGCGTCTGCGATGTCACCTGCCAGGCTTTCCTCAACTTGCGCCTGCGCTGAACGCTTTACGCTAGGCCTCCGCTTCCGATCGAGGATGTTCACCAGCGCACGAACCAGAGCGAGAAGCTCCGGGTTGACGTCATCGGCCTTTTGCGTAGCCCCAAGTGAGCTCCCCGAGCCGGACAGGTTTGCCAGTTCGAATACGACGCGTGGCGGTGAACTTGACACGAAGCGTTCGAAGAGGCGCGCTTGAAGAGCGCCACCAAACGACTCTGCTCTCGGCGTTATCGTGAGGAACGGGTGCATCGACCAAGCAGCGTCGATACGTTGACGATCGGCAAGCCACGAGGCAAGCACCTCTCGGTCGTACGGGACACGGTCATGATCAAGCGATGAAAATACGAACTTCTCGCGAGGAACCGCCGAAGCTTCAAGTGGTTGCAACTGACCACCGATCGACAACTCTTCGAACGTATCTTCACTTGCGTCGTACATCACAAGCGAGTAGGAACGGAGCGGCTCGAGATCAAGCAAGAACCAAATCAGCGCACGCTCGCATAGCGCTGCGTCTGCAATCTCAAAACCGGGGAAGTTGCCGTCCCGAGCGCCATGATCAATCCGATTTCTAAAGTGAACAAACGCGTCGTTGAGGCGCCGGAGTCGGTCGAGTTTGCTTCTGTTCCCCGTGTAGCTCTTGAGGAACAGTGGCAGTTCGCCGAGTGCCTTGGGATGTTCGACCACCCGCGAGAGACAATCGAACGCGAAGTCGCGCCACCCGCCGAGTGACACGCCTCTATCTGCGCCCATACCCAAAATGGAATCGAAAAACGCCCAGAGCGACTGATCAATCGACACGTTTCGGATATATGGGCGCAACACGAGTGCCAATAGAAATCGATACGTGGCTTCGAAGAACCAGTTTACGTTTCGGATAAAGGTCCCGGGTCCTTCCCGAGTCCTGTACAGGCCCAGAACGAGGTGACAGAGCGGGAACGGAAGCGGGCTCGGGTTCGCATAGGCACGCCGATAGATGGCTGGCCATTCAGATTCGGCAGGTACCTCAAGCGACTTCAGAATCGCAACCACATCCTGTTCGGGATCAAACCGCATGGTCAATGAACCCCCATCCTTCTTCGTGAGTCGGAGCCCGGATTGTTTCGGAGACTAGTAGTCGATAAACACAGAGTGCGGTCAGCGACCGAACACAGTGCAACATAGCGATCCCTCTGAAACTTGGCACGAACCAACGAGTTCTCGTGTCGTGCCAGTGCCTCTAGCTTTTCGTAGGCCCTCTCATGTTGATCCCCCCGGCGACACCCCAGCGGGGAAGGACGGCGGTCTGGCCATTTGATCGACAGACGTTTGGTCGCGAGGCGGGCCTGCGAGCGGCGCCGGCGGCCCGTCTCCTCGCCCCAGCAAAGGCATCGGGTTCGCGTTTGCGGACTTCTTCCAGGAAGGCCAGTACTCCCTGTTAGTGAGCCTTGCCCAAGACCCTGCGGGAGAAGGCAAGCCGACGGCACCGGCCATAACCTACTTTCTGCGGAAGAATGCGGCCGGCCAATGGGTTGACGCGACGTCCACCATACTGAGCAATCGAACGGGCTGCCAAACTCCACGAAAGGCATTGGTCGCCGATTTCAATGGCGACGGCAAGCCAGATGTTTTCTTCGCCTGCACCGGCCACGACGTCAGCCCACCGCCAGGTGAGAACCCGCGCATTCTGCTCAGCCAACCCGACGGCACCTATAGCAACACGGAGATTCCGAATTTGGTGGGATTTCACCACGGCGGATCCGCGGCCGACCTCAACGGGGATGGAAAGCCCGACGTGATCTGACGTGGTTCAGCCTCACACCGGGTGAGATGCCCTTCGTGCTCATCAACAAGGGCGATGGACGTTTACCAAAGACATCACTCGCTTGCCTGCGTCACTCCAAGGGAGTCCATCTACCATGCGGAATTGATCGACACCGATGGCAATGGACGGTACAACCTGCTGCTCAGTGGTCACCCGCCAGACGCGACAGGGTTTCCATTCCCCGGCATCGCGTTCGCCCCCGGACTGCTCAAGAATGATGGCACCGGGCACTTTCTCTCGATCCCGTACATCCCGTTTCCCAACCCTCCGTCTGGCAGCACAGGAACACGCAGCGGTGCGGCACACGACTTCATCTTTCTCAACGGGCTTGTCTACCTCTTGCAGTTGGACTACGGGGGAGCAGGGGGTATGGCGATTAACCGAGTACGACTATCCGATCTCTCGGTCACCACGCTGTGGGAGCATCGCGGTGCGTGGCCCGGTAGTACGTCGCCCTGCGTGTGGCCGTGGATTGATCCAACGGCGAACGGCCAAATCGTGGGGCTGAGCAATTTAGCCGAAAAGCCATTCGATCCGCTGCGCTGCATGGCCGTGTCCATATCGCAGTAGCACGCCATCGTCGCGCGCGACGCACGTGATTCAGCGCGCACGACGACTCAATTGCGACAACAAGTACACCATGCTGGCCGTACCGTCCATGATCGGTTCGTTCGTGGAGTAGTCGCCAAGGTCATCGTGGTACACGATGGATCCCGTGTTGAAGCGGGTATTCTCGTCGGCGTTGCGCAGCGCAATGCCGCGCAGATTCGCATAGATCGATCGATACACCGGCCCATCCAGCAGGCCGCCCAGCAACACCTGCACGCCCAGCCGGTCGGCATGCGCCGAATGCGGATCGCGCGCCGACACGCCACCATTGGGATATCCGATCATCATAGAGGTGCCCCAGGGGTTCGCACCGAACAGCCAATCGATGGCGGCCTGCTCATACTCGCGAAATCGCGCATCGCCGGTCATGCGGCGATACAGCAGGGCCTGCGTGGCGAACGAGGCCATGAGATCGTTCGAACACCAGATGAACGGGATGCCCACGCGGAATCCATTCGTGGCGCGCGCAGTGACCCGTTGCAGCCCATCGCGATACGAGGTCACCGCCGTAGCACGCGCCGTGGTCGAACCGTTGCGCCACAGTTCGTAGTGCCCGTTGTTGTGCCACGGGTACCATTGGTAGTGTCGCGCCGTGTCCGCCCCCATCCAGGGCGTCACGGGCTCCTGCCGCGCGAAATCGGCCGCGTCGCGGAGATACTTCCCGTCGCGCGTGACGGCGAACAGCTGGGCCGCCGCCAGTTCCATGTCGTCCACCCAGTTGTCTTCCTCGTAGAAGTAGGGCGCGGTGCCTGGCGCCGTTTGACAGACGCCTGGATGCAGAAGCCCGAGTTCGTACGCGGCCACGGCGCGTTCCCGCAGCAGACGCCCCCGGCTGGTGTCGCGTTGCGCGATCGTCACCGCCGCGATCGCGAACGTCGACGCAAACTTTCCCGCTGTCGACGCAAAGCCGCTGGCACGATTCGTGTACTTGAGCAGTCCCTGTGGCCGGCCGGTGCACGGATACACCGGTCGCTCGCGTCCCTTGCCCCACCCGTAGTCCGATGAGTCGTTGATGATGAGGTCGAAGTACGCATGATCGCGATCGTCGCCCAGCTGGTTGTACATCTCCGTGCCACCGGGATACATGCGCAACAACCAGTCCAGTCCGTGGTTGGCTTCATCCACGACATCCGCAATGCCGTTCGCACCGGGAAGCCCGCGCGCGTCGAATGCGTCGGCAAAGGCGTGCGGATTGTCGCGATAGGCCGCCAGCATCATGTACGTTGCCGTCGCCGACGTCGTGGCATACTGCAGGAAATCCGACGCATCCGCCCATCCGCCGCTGACCGCGACGTGCTTTACCACGCGCCCGCTGTCATCGATGACGTTGCCGTCGTAGCGGTGCACCGAGTCGCGAAACAGCGGGTTCCAGCCAGATCGTTGCTGCCGCATGTAGTACAGTGCCGTGTCTGCACCGCCATCGTAGACGTCTGGTGCAATGCGCACAGTGACCGGCGCCGCCGTGCCCGCTTCGATGGTGTAGCGACCGCTGCGGCGGAGTGACGTGAAGTCGAGTCGTTGCGTGACACGGCACGGACCCAACGAACCGTCGGGGATCGCCCGCTGCGGTCCCAGCACCACTCGACCGCGCGCGTCCTTCACGCGAAACGATGGCACCGGCGTGGCATCGAGGGTGCACACCACCGCCACCTTGATCGCGTCGGGTAGATAGCCGAGCTGGTTGACGCGAATGAAACTGGTGGAATCGGTGTGCGCCGCAGAGGTGGTCAGTAGCAGCGTCGCGGCAGTCTTCCAGTTGGGCATTGAGGATCTCTCGGCGTGCGGTCGGTGCGGCAGCGGTGTCAGGTTTTGTCTGATAGCGCGCGTACCGGGATCTCGTAATAATACAGGCGCAGAGTGAGGGCGATGCCTCCACGATGCCTCAAGCGGATCGGGCTGCGATCCCGGTTCCTCCAGCAATAGCGGAGGCGAAGCGCGAGGGTGTCGCGTGCGTGGACCCGCTGCTCCATCCCACCTCAGAGTGGGACGCGCCGTCGGCGTGGTTTGACATCCTGCCGATCGGGTGCCGACGTGGAATCAGAGGGCGAGTCGCTCTCGCGGCCTTTACGCCGTAACGAACCTCCGCGGACGGTACAGAGAAGCGCCGAGTCAATGCTCGGCGCTTCTCGCACGCGTTGAGGGTACTGCGAGGAAGCCTGTCATGTGTGCGAAACAATGGCCGACCGGGACGCGCGGCGCGAGCGTGATCGCCGCCCTGGTACTCGGCGTGTACGCGTTGGACGGCTGCACGACGTATCGCGTCAAGGCGCCAGCAACGTCTTCCACGGCGGATTTGGTCGGACGTTCCGTGCAGTTTGCGTTCGGGGCCGACTCGCTGACGCTCAACGTGACGCGCATCGAGAACACGTGGGTCTTTGGCCGAGTAGCTGAGGGGTCCGGCCCGGCGGCCATTCTGCTTGGCGATGTACGCGCCGCGCGCACCGAAGAGTTGAGCGCGGACGGACATGCACAGGAACTGCACATGGCGAAGGTGCGACGCGATCCCACTGTCCTCGAAGGGGCCAATGTCTGGTTCGAGACTAAACACGGCAACGTGGTGCTGCGAGGGATTCGTGTGCTCCCTGATGGTTGGATCGATGGACACGTGGTGTCGAACGACCCAACCGGGACATCGATTGCCAGCAGTACGCGCGTCAAGGTGCGCAGCAACGCCTTGGTGCGCCTGGACCTTGGGAGAACGCAGGGCTACGCCATCCGTACCGTTGACACCGGCAAGACCGTTGTGGATACGGCGGCCCGGACCCTCCTGATCCTGTTCGGATTTCTGGTAGTGGTCGCTCTGATAGTCGGCACGGACCTCGAAATGACGCGGTGACGTCGCCGTGCGGCCGGCCGCCTACCGCGGAATCACCGGCAGCACGATATGCGACGGATGCGTCTGATCATGCAGCACCCGTTGATGCGCCACGACAAACCGATTGTCCGTTTCGTTGTTGCCACCGGTATTCAAGTTCCGATCGTACTTGGGGAACAGCGCCGATGACACGCTCACGCGCAGCTTGTGTCCCGGAGGGAACACGCGCGACGTGAACCACACATCAATGTCGTAGCGCTCGACCTTGCCCGGCGTGAGCAACACGGCCTTGTCGAATCCCCCACGAAATCGCGCCCGCGCCACGCCGTCCTGCACCCGCTCGGCGTGCCCATCGGGAAACACATCCAGCAGCATCACGTTCCAGTCGGTATCGCGCGCGTCAGTCGCAGCCCACAGTGTGGCCGACATTTGTCCGGTCACTTCCACGGGCTTCGTCAGCGCCTTGGAGGTAAACACCAGCGCGTCCTTGCGTGAGGCATTGAGCGCCGAGAAGTCTTCGTTGAGCGACGTTTCGAGTTCGCGCGAGTCGATGAGATAGGGCGTCGGATCGGCGGGATCGTACGTGAACGTGTCGGCGGGCGCGCCGGTGGGCGGCAAAGTATCCAGCCCGCCGTCCCCTGCACTGGTATTGGCCGAGCCGCCGGACGCAAGGTACCACTTGGTGCCGACCGCGCGCGCCAGCGGCCAGGCGGCTTCCTTGCGCCACGTATTGTCGCCAAATACGAAGATGTCCACCGGTGCGCCGCGGTCTACGCCGTTGTCCTTGCCCAAGAGATAGTGATCGAACCACTGCAACTGCAGTCGCCGCGTGTCCACGCGCGACTGTGGCCCGAATTCACCGGCCACGTAGTCCACGCCCTTGTGCGCACCGGGGCCCATGACCAGGCGAATGAACGGATGCCCTGGTACGGCGTTGAGCGCATTCGTGTAGTCGATGGGTCCGCGCGAATCGTCGTACCATCCGGAGATCTGCAGTACCGGTGCGCGCACCTTGGCGATGTTCGTCGTGACCGCATGGGCACGCCAATAGGCGTCGAGCGTGGGATGCGCGATCCATCGATCCCACAGCTTCACCTGGCCGCAGCCCAACTGTTGGGGCAGGTCGCGCAGCGGCAGGTGCGTGATCGCGGCGCCGATATCCAGCTCGGCGATATCCTGTAGCGTGCGTTCGCGCATGAGGCACGCCCACGCGACATTGATGGGCGAGAACACCATGTCCTCGTACGGCACGATGCGCCACGGATCGGCCGTCGCGGCCGACGGAGCAATCGCCGCCAGATGCGGCGGCGCGCTCACGGCCGCATACCAAGCGAGACGCCCTTCGTCGGAATGCCCGATGAGCCCCACTTTGCCATTGGCGCCTGGCAGCGTGGCCGCCCACTCCACCGCGTCGTAGCCATCACGCACGTCGGTGTCGTAGTTCCCAAAATCACTGCCGTCGGAGATGTCGCGACCGCGCACATGTTGCGCCACGAAGATATAGCCGCGCGCCGCCCAGTACCGGCCGGCCGGATGCAGAATGCGCGTGTACGGCGTGCGCTGCAGGACGACACCAAACGGACCGACGCCAACCGGACGCGCGATGTAGCTCACCAGCTTCGCGCCATCGCGGGTGGTCATGAACACCGCCGTGTCTTCCGTGACGGCATACTGCGAATCGGACACGGCACCGGGCCACAGGTCGTACGACGTCTCCGCCACGAAGGGCGTCGTTCGACGCATCAGGCGCAGGCGTGGCCCGGAGGGTTTGTCGGTGGTGCGCATGACGCCACTGAGCGTGTCACCCTGCCATCGCGCGTGTACCGACTGATTGCCATCACCAGTGAGGACGATCGAATCGGGCGTGATCGTGACATGCGTGACGGACAGCATGGTTGCACCGGCGCGTCGGCGAATGATACCGACATACTGCGAATCGGCGCCGGCGAAGTGCGCGAACCCCATGCGTCGCCAGCCTTCAAAGCCACCTCGCGCCGTGGAGCCTAACGCCACATAGACATCCCAGTCTCCGGCAATCGTAGGACCCGACAGCGGCTTGGGTGTGCAGCCCATCGCGACACCGAACGCCATGACCGTCATCCAGAGGACGGCATGGCGAAGGCGAGTGGGCGCGATGGCAGGCGATGGCCGGTTCATTCAAGGTGGGGGCAGAACGTGAGGAAGGCGACGCGGCGGATAGGTGCTATGCGCCCAGGTACGATGTGAACTTCGCAAACAGCAGTTGCTCGAGGACGCCGGTGGTTCCGCACGACATCCGGTCGTTGCTCGCGCCGCCCACGACATCGCGGGCGGTGGACTCGAACAATACGCCCACGATAGAGCCGCCTTGACCGTCGGCTTCGATCGAGGTGAGGAGTTTCATGTAGATGCGAAACGAACTCGCATTCGGTCCGGTCATCGACGAGCCGCAGGACACCAGTTCGGTCATCGCCTTGCCGGCAAAGTTGCGCGAACGATAGAAGTCGGCGTTACCGATTCGTTTGCCACCGGGCTCGTCCACTGTAACCGGCACGCCGATGTTGGCGTAGGCCAGCCTCACGGCCGCCGCCATCAACGCTGGGGACTTCTTGAACCTCATCGTCGACGCAACGGCCGCGTCCTTATACAACGTCGGGATGTCCGGACTGGTGAAGAGCGGCGTGGGCCTCGGCGCGTCCGAGGGCGCCGTGGGAGGCACGGCTGACGAGGTGGGGACCGCGCGTGCACATCCGGCAAGCCACACCAGCAGCAGGACTCGGCGCATACGGTACTCCGTGAGGGACGGTGCGAAACCGCGAACCCCATATAGTGCCCCCACGCGCCGAAATCAGCCACATTTGCCGCATGCGTCGCGTCCTCATCATTGGCTCCGGCGGTGCCGGCAAGTCCACCGTGGCCACACAACTCGGGACAAAGCTCGGTATCCCGGTCATTCACCTCGATGCGCACTACTGGCACCCTGGCTGGATTGCCACCCCGCCAAGCGAGTGGCGCCTGCGCGTGGCGGAGCTGGTCGCGCGCGATGTGTGGGTGATGGACGGCAACTACGGCGGTACCATGGTACAACGACTGGCGGCGTGCGATACCGTGGTGTTTCTCGACCTGCCACGCGTCGTCTGCCTGTGGCGACTGGTGCGACGCGCGCTTCGTTACGCTGGCCGTTCGCGACCGGACATGACACCGGGATGCCCCGAGCGCCTGTCCTGGGAGTTTGTGTGGTGGGTGTGGACGTACCCTTCACGACGGCGACCGCAGGTGTTGCAGCGATTGGCCGCGTTACCGACGACGACGCAGGTGGTGCTTCTGCGTTCGTCGCGTGAGGTGGACGCGTTCATGTCAGCAGTTCTTCCAGCGCCAATCGCGTCTTGAGCGGCACCTGCGCCGCGTCGAAGTAGGCGGACACAACAGCCAGTGCCTCCGCTGCCGTGGTGATATCGAGATGCCGTAGCAGGTACCGCACATCATCGAGGTCATGAAATTCTTCGCCAAGTCGCATGGCCATACACTTGAGCGCCAGCAAATACCTGGGGTGGGCCACGTACACCTGGAGATGCGAACGCTCAAGGAATCGATCGAAGTCGCCGTGCGGGCTGAGCCATCCTTTTACGGCGTCGTTGAGCCACTGTTCGGGTACGCCGGCCTGCGCCGCAACGCGCGCTGCCGCCTCGCGCACCACGGTCGTTGGCTTGAACCACGCGTCTACATCACGCGTCGCGTCGCGGGCGCCAAGCACCAGACACATCACCGCACCGCCAACCAGATACAGTTCAGCGTGCGCGTCCTGAAGTGTCAGCTCAGCGTTCAGCATCTCGAAGAGGGTCAGGATATCGGCGTTGGTAAGACGCATCGGCGCAGACATGGTCAGACTCGATCGCCGACGGCCGCGTCGACGAAGATGTTTCGGCGCTTGAACGCAACCGGCGCCGAGCGCAGGAGATGCATTCGCAGGCTGCGCAGCGGCGTTGCAAAGTGCGGGGCGTCGAGCGGCAAGACCTCACGCGTCCACGATGGCGGAGGCACATGCTTCTGGCCGGCCGCCTGCTCCACCATCGCCGCCACGTAGTTCTGCAGGAACGGCGAGAGTGCGCCAAGACTCGCGCGTGCCACCGCCTCGCCGAACGCGATTGGTGCACACCGGTGCAGAAAGTCATTCAGTTCCGCCAAGGCGAAGCGATGGTCTGCCGCGATGGCCATGGCGCGGATGATCACCGCGAAGCGGTCAGACTCGACCGGCAGCACGCGTGCCAACACATAGCTGGACACGTCGAGACCGGCGGCGTTGGCATGCCGCTTGAGTGCGGCTTTCTGGCGGGGAGTCACCCGGATCTGGAGCTGCGCGGACTTGGCGAACATACAAGGACTCTAACGCGACGGTTGCCTCGTGTCAATACGGCTGTATTGACACGAAGGTCACTGGTTCGATTGCCGTAAAGCCGGGCGCAACAGCGAGCGACGGCCACCCGCGTGGCGGTTGCGGTGCCGCGTACCAGCCCGCACGTTCTCCCAATGCCAGAATCCACCCGAGTCCAAACCAGCGCGCGCACCACGTTGATTCTGCTGTTCCTCATCAATCTGCTCAACTTCTACGATCGGCAGATTCTGGCCGCCGTCACCGAACCGATCCGGCGGGAGTTCGGTCTGAGTGACGGGGCGATTGGCTGGCTGGGCACGGCCTTCACGCTGTTCTATGCCGCGATCGGCCTGCCCCTTGGTCGCTTTTCCGATCGCGGTTCGCGGGCGAAGATGTTGGGCTGGGGCGTTGCGGTATGGAGCGTGTGCACGGCAGCATCAGGGCTGGCGTTCAACTACTGGACATTGTTTGCGGCGCGACTGGGCGTGGGATTTGGTGAGGCCAGCTGCTCCCCTGCCTCGCACTCGCTTATTGGGGATCTCTATCCCAGTCACAAGCGGGCGCGGGCGTTGTCGCTGTTCATGTTGGGCCTGCCCATTGGGATTTTTCTTGCTGGCGTGTTTAGCGGACTCATTGCCAAGGCCTGGGGATGGCGTGCCGCGTTCTTTGTGGCGATCGTGCCGGGGCTCGTGTTGGCGTATGCGGTGTCACGTATTGTCGAACCGCCGCGCGGCAGCGCCGATCGCGCGACTGCCGCGACGACACACGCCCATGGAACCACGGCGGCCACGAGTTTCTGGGCGCCCTATCTGCAGCTGTGGCGCATCCCCACGCTGCGCTGGATCGTGTTGTCGGGCGCGTTGCACAACTTCAATGCGTACGCGGTCAATGCGTTCATGCCCGCCTACCTGGGTCGGTACCATGGACTCACCATTGCGAATGCCAATATTGTCGCCGGCATCACGCTGGGACTGGTTGGCGTGTTTTCGCTGGTGTTTGGCGGCATGTTGTCCGATCGCGCGCGGCAGTGGCGTCCCAATGGTCGGCTGATTGTTGGCGCCGTTGCCCTCGCCATCTCGTCGCCCTGTGTGTACCTGGCCCTCGCACTCGCGCCGGGGGCGATTATCCCGTTCATGGTGTTGATGGGTCTTGGATGGATGTGCTTCTATCTGTATTACGCGACCGTCTACGCATCGGTGCACGACGTGGTACCGGCGCACCTGCGCGGTACCGCCATGGCCGTCTACTTTTTCTGGATGTATGTCCTTGGCGGCGCGTTTGGCACGGCCATTCTTGGCATGCTGAGTGACCGCCTCGCGCACCGCGCCATGGAGGCCGCCGGGAGCACGGTGATGACCGACGCCGTGCGCGCCATGGGCCTCCACGATGCATTCTTCATTGTCCCCGCCATCGGCATGACCCTCGCCCTGGTGCTGTACGCGGCGTCCCGTACCGTGGAACGTGACATCCGGGCGCTAACGCCCTAGCCGCCAGCGGCCGCCGCCCCGGCCACAACGCCCACGCCGCCTATCGCGTTTTCTCTCGTCTCCACGCATGATCAAGCCGTCGGGAAGTCTCCCGTCTCCCGTCTCCCGTCTCCCGTCTCCACCTCCCATGACCGTCCTCCGCAGGCTTTCCATCGCCAGCGTCGTCGCCGCGCTCACCGCCGTCCCCGCCGCCGCGCAGCGCCCCACCACCTTCCCTACCGACGACGCCGCCATCAAGCGCATCTGGAGCATTGGGATGGACAGTTCCCATGTGCAGAAGCTTGGCCAGGCGCTGTTCGATTCCATTGGTCCCCGCCTGACCGGCAGCCCCGGCATGACGGCCGCCAGCAACTGGGCCATTGCGCAGTACAAGTCGTGGGGCATCGACGCCAAGCGCGAGCAATACGGCACATGGCGCGGATGGCGACGGGGCGTCTCGCATATCGATCTCATCCAGCCGCGCGCGCGTTCGCTTGAGGGCACGATGTTGGCCTGGAGCCCGGGCACCAAACTCAAGCCGGTGAATGCCGAAGCGATCATTCTGCCGAAGTTCAAGGACAGCACGGAATTCGTGGCGTGGCTCCCGAAGGCACGCGGCAAGATCGTGATGCTGTCGCCGGCGTTTCCCACCTGTCGTCCGTCGGAAGACTGGAACCGTTTTGCCACGGCCGAATCAAAGGCCCGCATGGACACGTTGGTGGCACAAACCACCGCCGACTGGGCCGTCATGAACGGTCCCGACAATCGCCCCGATAGCACGAAGCTCTATCGCGGCACCGGCTATTCCATGGGACTCGGCACTGGCACGCTGGGCATGCGTCTTGAGAAGGCCGGCATCGTTGGCATGATCACCTCGCGCAACAAGCTCAGTGGATTCGCCAATCCGTTTGCCGCACAGGGCGGTGGACGTGGCGGTGCGGGCGGTGGTCGTGGCGGTGGCGGACGCGGCGGCGCGGCGGCACCGGGCACGAGCGATCGTGGTGGTGGTCCTGCCGCGAGCCTCGCTGCCGCGAATGCGGGTCTTGGCGGATTTGGCGGCGGCCCCGGCGGCAGTGGCGGCTGGGGGGTGATCGAAATCTTCGAGACGTACAACAAGATCGCGCCCGCGGTCACCCTCACCTGTGAAGACTACAGCCTGGTGTATCGCCTGGCGGAGAACAACCAGAAGCCCATGGTGCGCATTGACGCCGACGCGTCATTGCTGGGCGAGCAGCCGGCGTTCAACACGATCGGCATGATCAAGGGCAGCGAGAAGCCCGATGAATACGTGTTGCTGTCGGCGCATTTCGATTCATGGGACGGGTCATCGGGTGCCACCGACAACGGCACCGGCACGCTGATGGCGATGGAAGCGATGCGCATTCTCAAGAAGGCGTATCCGAATCCCAAGCGCACCATCATGGTGGGTCACTGGGCCAGTGAAGAGCAAGGGCTCAACGGGTCCACCGCCTTCACTGAAGACCATCCGGAAGTGATGAAGGGGTTGCAGGCGCTCTTCAACCAGGACAACGGCACCGGTCGCGTGCAGTCGCTGTCATCGTCTGGCTTGAGTGACATCGGTCGTCATCTCAAACAGTGGTACACCAAGCTGCCTGGCTTTTACACCGACAGCATGAGTGCCAACGTCGTGTCGTGGAGCTTCAACGATGTGCCTACCGGCAATCCGGGCGGCACCGATGGCGCGGTGTTTGCGTGTTTTGGCACGCCGTCGTTTGGCATGGGCGCGGTAGGCTGGAACTACGGCACCTACACGTGGCACACCAATCGCGACACGTATGACAAGGTCGTGTTCGACGATGTGAAGCACAACGCGACGCTGGCAGCGCTGATGGCGTATCTCGCGTCGGAAGATCCGGAGTTTATCAAGCGTGATCGGTCACCGGGCAATTGGCCGGCGAATTGGCCGGCCAACTGCGGCAAGGTGCCGCGGACGACCAAGCCTCGGTACTAGTCGGCACTGGCTGATGGAGGTACTGTTGGGTCGGTAGACCTGAAACACTTCTGAACCGCAGAGTACGCGGGGCGCGCAGGGGAGATTGGCCTGCGTGCTCCGCGTACTTCATTTTCTCAACGGACTCCGGAATGGCGATGCGTGGCTCGGCAGCTTTGATGGCGGTGGTGCTGATGGTGTCGGCCTGCTCGGGCGGCGCAACCGACAGCACCGAAGGCGCAAACCCGAAAGGCCAGAACCTGGTCATCGAAGGCGCAATCGTTGGTCTGGCGGGCTCCGGCATGGTGCTTCAGAACAACGGCGGCAACGATCTCACCGTCAGTGCGCCGGCCAACAACTTCCTGTTCACCGGCATCGCCGAGAAGTCGTCGTACAACGTCACGATCAGGACGCAACCGACCGCACCGTCACAGACATGTGCCGTCAGCAACGGGTCCGGGAGCATCAAGTTTGATCCGATTCGCAACGTGGCCATCGCCTGCACCACACTGACCTTTGCCATCAAGGGTGGTATATCGAATCTCACGGGCACCGGACTCACTGTGCTGCTGAACGGCGGTGGGGCCTTGGCGATTCCACCGGGCACCGTTGTGTTTGCGTTTCCGCCCGTGCCGAGTGGCACGCGCTACGACGTGACCATCGGCACGCAGCCTTCCGGCCAGACGTGCACGATGAGCGGTGGATCCGGCACGGTGGGCGCGGTGGATGTGACCACGGTTTCTGTAAGCTGCAGCGGTGCGGGGTATACCATCGGCGGCAACACCATTGGCCTGGGAGGCGAGGGGCTTACGACGCGGCTCAACGGTGGTGCACCGTTGGCGATACCGTCCGGCTCATTGTCGTACACGTTCCCGACCGTATTGCAAACGGGTGCGGACTACAACGTGATCATTGCCAGCCAGCCCACGCAAACGCGGCGAACCTGTCTGCTGTCGAATGGCCGTGGACGCGTGGGCACCAGCAACGTGACCAACGTCGGGTTCTGGTGTCACGCAAACGGGTTGCTCGACTCGTACACCGGCACCTACGCCGTGTCCATCAACGGTCGGCGCAACTACGTGACGCTGTGGTTTGACGGCACGTACTCGGCCGCCTATCGCCTTGATGATGCCAGCTGCACCAACAGTGGCAATGGCCTGGAGTACGGGGTGTACAAGCGCGTCACCAGCGGCGTCGCCAACATCCAGATTGCGCAGGACCAGAACGGCACCTGTGGCCTCTGGTACGGCGGCAGCACACCCGGCTCTGGCGGCGGGTTCGCGGGCACCATGGTGCGCAACGGCAACACGTTGACCTTTGCATCAACCGCTGAAACAATTGTCCTCGAGGCGGTCGAATCGGTGCCCACCTCGTTGGTGGGCGCCTTCACGCGCGCCGACGGAATCGATGGCAGCTTCATCGTGTTCGAATCCGACGGCACGTATCTGTATCAGGAAACACAGGGCAGCGGCGGCACGGTGGTGTATCCCAGCGGTGTTGAACGCGGCTGCTACAGCGTCACTGGCTCAACGTTCACGGCGTCGGTGGCGGCAAGCTGTCGTCCCAATGCGCTGCCGGCGCTCGACCAGAACGGCATAGGCGGATTCTCGGGGCGCAACGGCGCGGCAATTCCGTTTGTCATCACCTCACCAACATCCATCACGATTGGCGGCGTGGCGTACGATCGAATTGCGCCGGCGGGGTGAGTCGCGGCGGCGCGCCTACGGTCGCACGCGCAGAACGCGATTGTAAGCGCGCTTGCCCTTCTCCGAGATCATGCGCAGGTGGTACGTGCCAGCCATCGATGCACCAAGTTGCCGCGAAGCCGAGGGTGGCGTGCGGTGAGTTCTTGCGCGAGCGATAAGGGCCGTCCAAACACCTTGTGGTGCGTGCTCACGCACAGGAACTCGTAGACGATATTCCATGTGACATACCACCGTCGGTCGTCACGACGCCATGCACTCGATGAGTGCGTACGCCTGTGCTCGTCGGCGTGCGACGCGTTTGCGGTCACGGCGTTCGCACCACATCGCCATCCTTTCGCCTTCGTTATGCGCGTTTGGCTTTGCTATTTACAGGGCCTTCTGACATCCGAATCTAGCCACGGGTGGCGGATCCTAGCGCGCCGCCCCGTTCAGCTTCGCCCTCATCTCGGTCACCCAGTTCTCGACCTTAACCGTTTCCGTAAGCCGCCTAAGACCGTCGCCGACCACCATCAGGAAGCGGTCGCCGGGCGCCACGTCCCATCTGTTGCTCGTCGCGGGGAAAAGTGCACGCTCGTCGCCATGCGTAAAGCTCGCGCCAGTCGTGACTGGTGTGGCGACCATCTCGCTCCCTGACACGTAGAACAGTTCGCGCCCATTGGTCGACCAATGCGGGCGCCGGCCACCGCGCACGGAGACCTGCGTGCGCGACGCCTTGGTGTCGGGAAACGGCCGCACGTACACCTCAAGCACTCCGCTCTCGTCGGACTCGTACGCCAGCCAGCGGCCGTCGGGCGACAACGCTGGCTCGCGTTCATTGGCCGGCGAGTTCACCAAGGGCGTTGCCATGGTGTCGACTCCCAGGCGCAGGGCAACGATATCGCTGCCCTGCTCCGCGGTTGTGGCCAGAAGCCACCGACCGTCAGGGGACCAGGCCAGCGTGGCGAGTCTGCTGGGCGACTTCCAGATGCGTTGCTCCTCGCGACTCCCGTCGGCCGGCTTCATGTACACCACGCGCTCACTGTCACGGCTGGCGAGGTACGCGACCGACTTGCCATCCGGGGTCCACGCCGGAGTATGGGAACCCGCTGAATCGAAGGTGAGCTTGGAGAGCGGCCCGTGGTCGAGCTGCTTGATCCAGAGCTGCCTGACCTTGTTGTCGTCACGAATGGCGACCGCGACCTGCTTCCCGTCCGTCGACAGGGCAAGGGTCGAAAAATCCCGCTTCCATGTGGAGTCCACCGGCGTGGTCGCGCCGTCGCGACTGTGCCAGACCAGCGATTGCGTCGTTTCAGTTGTGCCAGTCTGATACACCAGCGAGCCATCATCAGCGACGGCGAAACACGCCCTCAAGGCCCCGCTGACGCGTACGACTTGATCGAGTGCCGCGAGCGCTCCCGTGGCACGCAGTCGTTTGGCATCGAAGGGCAGCACACTCAGTTGGCCGTCCACCGAGGCCACCACGAGGTAGCCGGGCGAGACATAGCGAACGCTTGCGCCGGGCGCGAACACCGTGACGCGGTTGGTGGCGAGATCGAGCACGCCGATCTGAGGCCCACGCTTGCCTCGCATGCCTTGCACGGACAATAGAAGGCCCCGGCTCCCCGGAAGCGTCTGCGGCCAAGAATACCCAACACGTTCTCCCTCCAACGCCTCAGGAACGATGGTTTCGCTGGATCCCAAGCCAGTCGCAGCCACACGCTCCAGCACTCCGCCCCTGCCGAAGTAGAGGTACCCGTCGTCGGCCCATGTCGCGCCCGCAAACGTTCTGCTCACGAACGGCTTGACGGGTAGAGCAACGGGAGTGCCACCGGCCAGCGATACGATCATGGGCACGTTCGTGCGGTCGTCGATGAATGCGATCTGCTCTCCGCTTGGTGAGAAGACGGGCTCCACCGCATGCTCGGTGAAGGGGACGACAGTGGACACGAGTTGGTCCCGTCGCCGCACGCGCAACACCGTTCCAACGCCAGGTGCGAAACCCGCATATGCGAACTGCGAGCCATCGGGGGACAGTGCAAAGTTCGGCACCGTTCGTGAATCCGGCGCGTTACTCGAGTCCGCGTCAGCCAGCACGAACCGTGACACCGGACCGGGCGCTTCCGTTGGTCGCCGCAGCCAGCCGAATGCACCGGCGAGCGCGACGAGCACAAGCGCCGCGGCCAGCCACGTCGCCCGCTGCCGCCAGCGTGCATCCGGCGCGGCGCCCGCGGCCATACCACTCGCGTTCCTATAGGTCGCATTGCCGAGCGCATCGGCGAACGCTTTCGCACTGTCGAATCGATCGGCCGGCAGTTTCTCCAGCGACTTGGCGACCGCGGCAGCGACGTTGCTCGGCACCGACTTCCGGTACTTCGTCACCGACTCTGCCGGCTCGGTGATGATCTTCATGATGATCTGCTGCGCATTCGCTCCGGTGAACGGCGCATTGCCCGTGAGCATTTCGTACAACACGGAGCCCAGCGAGTACACGTCGGCGCGCGGCGTGATCTCTTTCTCGGCGGTCGCCTGTTCTGGACTCATGTAGTGCGGCGTGCCGAGACTCAATCCGGTCTCGGTCATGCGGCCACCCGCCGCTGCGCTGACCGCGAGCGCGATGCCAAAGTCCATCACCATCGCGCGGCCATCGTGCAGCAGGATGTTCTCGGGCTTGATGTCGCGGTGGATCACGCCGTGCCGGTGCGCGTAGTCCAGTGCGTCGGCGATTTCTCGTGCAATACGAACCGCTTCGTCCACACCGAACTGTGTTTCGCGGTTGAGCTTCTCGCGAATCGTCTCGCCCTGGATGTAGGGCATCACGTAGAACAGGAATCCGTCCGCCGTGCCGCTATCGAACAACGGCAGGATGTGCGGATGACTCATCGCCGCCGTGGTCTTGATCTCGACCACGAATCGCTCGGCGCCGAGCACGGCGGCGAGTTCGGGCTTCAAGACCTTGATCGCAACCTTGCGGTCGTGCTTGAGATCTTCGGCGAGATACACCGTGGCCATGCCCCCGGCACCAAGCTCACGCTCGATGCGGTAGCGGCCGGCCAAGGCAGCGGAAAGGCGGGCGGCGAGGGTCATTTGCGCTTCGCTCTTGCCTTGAGTTCCTCGGCGAAGTTCTCCACGAGAATCAGCTCGTCGGCGCGCACCACGCCGCCAACAGAACGCAACATGATCAGGCGTCCATCGGGCGCGAGATCATAGGTGACGTTGAGTGTCCCCGTGGCAAGTGTGAACTCGCGCTTCGGAGTGCCGGCCGAGAACTTGTCGCCCGTTGTGACCGGGACGCCGTACATCCCAGACCCACCTTCTTCGTTGAAATACAACGTCTTTCCGTCGCGAGCCCACCGCGCACCATTCCCTCCAACCGTCGAGGTGACTTGGTGCCGGGCCGTCGTCGCGTCAGGAAATGGCACGACGATCACATCCCAGCGACCCGAGACATCGGTGGCGTACGCGAGCCAACGCCCGTCCGGCGAGATGGCCGGTCGAATCTTCCCAGGCGGAGGCAGGATTGCCTTCACGGACGAATCGGCAATCGAAAGTGCCGACAGACCGCCACGTTCCGAGTAGACGAGCCACTTGCCGTCCAACGACGCCGACATGGGGCCGAGGGGTGTCGCGTTCGCGTTGACCACCTGCGGAACCCGGCTTCCGTCCGCGGGCACCCGCTCGATGCCGCGCTGCGTCGCGATGTAGAGTGAGCGCGAGTCGCTCGACCACGCGACCTGCCGTACGCCTTCGGCGATCTTCGTGGCAGGACCACGATCGAGCTGCTTCAAAACCAGCGATGCCGACCCACCTTCGGTCTTCAATACTGCGGCGAACTTGCCGTCGGGGGATACGCGCACGTTCGCGAACCGGCCCGTGAACGTCGAGTCCACGGTCGTCGAGCGCCCGTCGCGGCTGACCCACACGAGATCCATGATCGACCCAAGCGCGGTTCCGGCGGCGTAGACCAGGGTGCCCGACGCCGACAGCTCAACCTCGCCGCGAGTAAGCGCGCGGACCGAAACGCCGTCTGTGACGGCGAACGCTTCGCCGGTGATCTTGAGTGACGCCAGATCGAACGGCGCGGCCATCATCGCACCGGTGGAGGTCACATAGATCAGGTGCCCTGACGGCGAGTACCGCCCGATCACTCCGTTCGTAAGGATCGTGTGCTTTCCCGTCTTCGGGTCGCGCACCGCAATGGCGAACCCGTCGAACGCCCCTCCGTGCGACACGGAGAAGAGGACGCCTCGCCCGTCTGGGAGCGCCGAGGGGTTGAGGTGGTAGCTCTCGCGCGCGGCTGAATCGGGCGTCGTCGCAATTTCTGGTTTCCCGCCGGCGGCGCGAATCCTCGCCAACCCGTCGCCCGGAAGCTTGCCGTCGTAGTAGATGTATCCGTCCGCGCTCCAGCTCACGCCGCCAACGTCCACCACCGAGTCGGTCACCGTCACGCTCGGTCCACCGGTAACCGGGACGATTTTCAGCGTGCGCACCGGCGCGGAAACGACGTACGCGATGCGCTGCCCGTCGGGCGAGAAGGCCGGATTCATTGCGCCCTCGGTACCCGCGAGCGGCGTCGCGCGAAGCTCATCCAGCTTGCGAACCCAGAGTTGCGTCTTGGAGCTGTTGCGCTCGCCGCCCGAGTACACGACGGTCCGGCCGTCCGGTGACAGCGCGAGCCGGAACTGTGTCGCCGCGTCGGCCAGGCGCTGGCTGTCGGGCAGCGCGAGTGACACGCGCGTGACAGGCTTTGCGGGCGCCGGGCGCGTGAGTGCCCACGTCGCAACGCCGGCGGTAATCACGGCAAAGGTCGCTGTTGCGATGAACAGTGTGCGCGACACACCGCTGGTGCGCATCCCGGCGAGCGAGCCGGCGGACATGCCAGCAACGGTGAACGTCGCGGAAGCCAGTGCGTCGCTGAAGTCTTTCGTGCTGGCGAAGCGGTCGGCGGGGAGTTTCTCGAGTGCCTTCGCGAGCGCGGCCGTCACATTGGACGGCACGTTCTTGCGGCGCTCGGTCACCGAAGCCGCGGTCTCGGTGATGATCTTCATGATCACGGCCTGCGCGACCGATGCCGTGAACGGTGGGTCGCCCGCGAGCATCTCGTACAGCACGCTCGCCAGCGAGTACTGATCGCTGCGTCCGGTGATCTCCTTTTCCGCCGTCGCCTGCTCGGGCGACATGTAATGCGGCGTGCCGAGGGAGAGGCCCGTCTCCGTCATCCGCCCGCCTGCCGCCGCGCTGACCGCGAGCGCGATGCCAAAGTCCATCACCATCGCGCGGCCATCGTGCAGCAGGATGTTCTCGGGCTTGATGTCGCGGTGGATCACGCCGTGCCGATGCGCGTAGTCCAGTGCGTCGGCGATTTCTCGTGCAATGCGCACTGCTTCGTCCACACCGAACTGTGTTTCGCGGTTGAGCTTCTCGCGAATTGTCTCGCCCTGGATGTAGGGCATCACGTAGAACAGGAATCCGTCCGCCGTGCCGCTGTCGAACAGCGGCAGGATGTGCGGATGGCTCATCGCCGCCGTGGTCTTGATCTCCACAACGAACCGCTCGGCACCGAGCAAGGCGGCCAGCTGGGGCTTCAGGACCTTGATCGCAACTTTGCGGTCGTGCTTGAGATCTTCGGCGAGATACACCGTAGCCATGCCGCCCGCGCCGAGTTCGCGCTCGATGCGGTAGCGGCCGTCGAGGGCTGCGTTGAGGCGCTCGGTGTTGTTGCTCACCGATGTACGCCGAAGCGGTTGACCATCTGCTATTTCCTGGCCTTGAACAGCGTGACCCCTTCTCTCCGGCGGCCGCCATCAGCGCCTGATCCAGCGTGGCCAGCGGTGCGTCGCAACGTTGCGCGAGCTCGAGGTAGCTCGCGTCATACACCGAGAGCGACCGCCGCCGTGCGAGATCGAGCACGGACGCCTCGCGCGGGAGGTCGTCGACCGTAAATGGCAGCAGGGCCAGGTCGGACAGAAAGGCCGTAGTTCGCGCCGCCGATATGCGTTTGCGGCGCTCGGCCATCACGAGCACATTGCGAATCTCGTACCAGAACAATGTTGGCACGATGGCTTCGCTGCGAGCGATGGCCGCGATCACGGACTCGGAGAACGTTGCGTCCTCGTCGTCGAGCGCTTGTCCAAGGATCGCCGAGACATCGGGCACCAGCGCCATTAAAAGCGGTGCCCGTCGTGTTTGAGTGCGAGCAGTTCGGTGCGGCTCATGCGCTTGAGGGCACCGCGATACGTTTTGAGTCGCTTGACGGCCTCGGCCACCACCTTGGGGTCTCGGGCGGAGTCCGGGGGGCCCAGCTTGCCCACGGGGCGTCCGTGTTTGGTGATCTCAAACGTTTCGCCGTTGGCGGCGCGTTCGAGCAATTCACTGAGGCGGGTCTTGGCGTCAAACGCGGCGATGGATTCCATGTCTCCAACTGGTTGATGACTAGTTGAAACTAGCGCTCCCCGCAGAACGCGTCAACGCTGACCGCTCACGGCTTTCCCCCCGCCTTCGCCTGCAACTCCGCGAGCACGTTCATCACGAGCACCACCTTCGCCCGCTGCGGTCCGCCCGCTTCGGCAACCGATTGGATCATGAGAAACCGCTGATCACCGGGCGCCACATCGAAGCGCGCGCAGCACGCCGACGCACGGACACCCGCCGGCAGCGCGAACAGCTTCCTCCGCTCGCGCACCGCGAACGTCGGCGACGTGGCCACCGTGACCGACCAGAGGCGATAGCGGCCGTCGAGGGCGGTGTTGAGGCGGTCGGTCTGCTGGGTCACTTCACTCCCGAAGCCGCATCATCTCCAACCATTGCGGCTCGAGACCATGCACTTCTGCCATCTGCTCGAGGGCGGTGATGTCAATGGCGTCGCCCATCACCCGCAGTATTCCGCGAACATCGCGCAGATGCCGCTCGCTGGCACCGCGCTGGCGAAAGCGAAGCTTCTGCAAAATGACCTGTTCGGGCGATGCGATTGGCACCTCGAGCCCAACTAGCTCGACGACACGCTTGGTCGCCAGCCCTTGCCGCGCCAGGATGTCGTTGCCGGCCATATAGACATCAGCGCGCGCGTCCGACTCGAGGTGCAGCACATTGAAATGGCCGAATGCGTCGCGTTCCGCTTCCTGCGCGATGACCTCGACCGGCGGGCAATAGAAATCCGCGTTGGGAAACTGCTGCACGAACCGCATGGCGTCACGCGGTTGCATGGACACGACCACGTCGATGTCTTGGGTGAGCCGCGGCTCCCCGTAGAGAATGGCCGCCACGCCGCCGGACACCATCCACTCTACGCCCGCAGCAGTGAGCGCGGGAGCAAAGATGGATACGACGTCAGTCGGCCGCACTACGGAACACGTCGCGCGCGGTCGCATTCACGCTGGCCTCGTCAAACGCCGGATGGCGGAGACGCACGCCGGCTTTCACGGCCTCCCATGCCAAGTCCCAGATGCCGTCTGCCAGCGCCAGCTTCTCGTCAGGACTCATTTGGCGATAACGACGAGCTTGACGCGCGGTCACGTCGGATGTGACGTCAGGCACCGAGAGGTTCATGACCGTGAATCTGCGCCGAGCGATGCGGCGGAGCAAGGCAAGCGGGCCACCTCTACTTCGGAAGCTTCCCCGCGATCTTCGCCTGCACCTCGGCCGCCCAGTTCGTGACCTGCACGAGCTTGTCCGCGGCCGCGGCCCCCGTCGGCACGACTTTGCGCATGAACACGAAGCGCTGGTCGCCAGGCGCCACGTCGTACCCTCGCGCGTTCTGGTTGAGAATGCGCTGGAACCGGCTCGCATCGAACAACGGCGGCACCGCTGTCGAACAGCGGCAAGATGCGCGGGCGCTGCAGCGCCGCCGTGGTCTTGATCTCTTGCACAAACCGCTCGGCGCCGAGCACGGCGGCGAGTTCGGGCTTCAAGAGCTTGAGCGCGACCTGGCGATCGTGCTTGAGGTCCTCGCACAGATACACCGTCGCCATAGCGCCTTCGCCGAGCTGGCGGAGAATGCGGTAGCGGCCGGCGAGGGCGGTGTTGAGGCGCTCGGTTTGTGCAGTCATCGCGAGAAAGGTGGGCTGTGGCCGACCTGATGGCGAGCAGACAGTACGTCCCGCCACCCGCGCCCCGCTCACTTTCTGACGCTGTTCAACTGCGCCCGAACTTCGTCCATCCACCCGAACACGATGTTCGGTGTCCCTTCAACGATCGACTTCACCATGACGAATGACTTTCCGTCGCGGGTGATGTCGTAGTCGGCGACGAAACGACTGTCGGCATACGCGTCATTGAACAGCGTGTCGCGCCTGACGAGCGCGAGGTGCGGGACGGTCGTGACCTCGGCCGAGATCACCTTGCCCCCGGCCCGATACACGACCTCGTCACCATTCGGACCCCACACCGGCTCAGCGCCGCCGTTCGTCGAGATCTGCAGCGCGTCGCCCTCACCGGACATGGCCCGCACGTACACCTGGCTACGCGTCCCGGCGCTCTCGACCGAGGACACGTAGGCGAACCACTTCCCGTCGGGTGACACCCGTTGGTGTCCCTGACCGGCCGATCGGGCGACTTCGACACCCGTGCGTGGCGAATCGATGGGAAAGCGCTGGATACTGCCGCCGGCCATAGTGGCCATGAACACGCGACCGGCTGGCGACATGGCTGCGAACATCGCATTCGTCAGCAGGCGCTCGGGTTTGCGACTCAAGTCGGCCAGTTGCCAGCGCACTTCATCGTCCGGTGTCCTTCCGGCATGCCACACGATGCGGCGCCCGTCTGCCGTCCAGTCGGGGCGGTCGCTCACGCCGTCGCGCGTCACTTGCGTGGCCGTGCCGGTCGTCAAGTCCAGCGTCCACACGTCGCTCGATGTGGCCGACGCGCTGATGGCCACCGCCAGCCGCCTCCCATCCGGCGAGAGTCGAAGTTGCGAGTAGCCGCGCGGCTCGCCTGGCAGGGTTCGCGCGACGCCGGTGCGGCCAACCATGACGAGCTGTCGGGACCTGGCCTGATTGGTCTGATACACGAGCGTACCCGTACGGGAGACGGCAATGGACGCCCGTTGGAAGGTCGTTCCGTTCAGGACGTCCTCGAGCACAGGGACGCCCGGACCGCTCACGCGCAGCTTTCTCGCGTCGAATGGAGCGACCATGAACGCGCCGTCCGGCGTCACGAAGCCCAGGACGTCATCTGCGAGAAGTCGCGGATCGAGCCCCTGGATGCCGAGTCGAGTGACCCGCTTGTCCGCCATGGCGACGACAGCCAACTCCGGCGCTTGCGAACCAGTCCGGATGCCGAACACAATGGCCTTGCCATCGCGGGTCACCACCGGGCTCACTGCGATCTCGCCCTTCAGGCTGTCGGGCGCCCACACCAGTTCGGCTGTTCCGCCCAATGCGTTCACGATCCAGAGTCCGCCGCCACTGCGACGAAGTCGCGTGAACGCGACGAGGTTGGCAGACTCCCACGAAAAATCGCTCGCCGACTCAACGACCAGTGACGGCGGTCCCCCGGCCAGCGGCATCCGCTGCACGCGCCCACCCTGCATGAATGCGAGCCAGAGGCCGTCAGGGGAGAACTGTGGGAGGCTGGCTCCCTCGGTTCCCTGGATGGGTCGCGGGGCAAGCTCATTGAGCGGCCGCAGGAACAGTCTGGCCGGCCCGCCGCCGACGTAGGCGATCAGTGAGCCGTCCGGTGAAATGGCGAAGGGCTGTGCACTGACGTCCGCGCGCACCCGCACACTGTCGGCGAGGACGAGGGCAAATCGCGCCGGTGGCATGCGTCCGCCCTTCGGTGCGTGCGAAGCGATGACGGAAGCCGTGACGGCCACCACCGTCGCCAGCACCGTGGTCGCCGCGAGCACGCGGTTCATCGACTTGGGCCGCCTGGCGTCGGTGAGCGACGCCGTCGGCGTCCCGTGGGTGTACGCCGGGTTCGCCAGCGCGTCGGCGAAGGCTTTCGCGCTGTCGAATCGATCGGCCGGGAGCTTCTCCAGCGAATGCGCAACGGCCGCCGCAATGTTCGCCGGCACTGACCGGCGCACCTCCATGAGCGGCCGCGGCACGTCGGTGATGATGCGCATGATGATCTGCTGCGCGCTCGACCCGACGTGCGGCGGGTTGCCGGTGAGCATCTCGTACAGCACGCTGCCCAGCGAATACACGTCGCTGCGCGCCGAGATGTCCTTCTCGGCAGTCGCCTGCTCGGGGCTCATGTAGTGCGGCGTGCCGAGACTCAAGCCTGTCTCGGTCATGCGACCACCGGCGGCGGCGCTCACCGCCAGCGCGATGCCGAAATCGACGACCATGGCGTGCCCGCCATGCAGCATGATGTTCTCAGGCTTCACATCGCGATGCACAATGCCGCGCGTGTGCGCGTAGTCGAGCGCGTCGGCCACTTCACGCGCGATGCGCACCGCGTCATCCACGCTGAGTTGCGTTTCACGATCGAGCTTGGCGCGCAACGCTTCGCCGTCGATGAACGGCATCACATAAAACAGAAATCCGTCGGCGGCGCCGCTGTCGAACAGCGGCAGAATATGCGGGTGCTGCAGGGCCGCCGTGGTCTTGATCTCCTGCACAAACCGCTCGGCGCCCAACACGGCGGCGAGTTCGGGCTTGAGCAACTTGAGCGCGACCTGGCGGTCGTGCTTCAGGTCCTCGCACAGGTACACGGTGGCCATGCCGCCTTCGCCGAGGTGGCGGAGGATGCGGTAGCGGCCGTCGAGGGCGGTGTTGAGGCGATCAGTCTGCGCGCTCACGGACGTGCCTTGTCCTGCGCAGCAACCTTTGCGCGCACATCCACCACCCAGTTCTGAATCACGTTGAGGTTCGTGACCG
>JADKJT010000022.1 GCA_016720905.1 Gemmatimonadaceae bacterium
GCCTATCTCAAGGGCGCCGATATCACGGGGGCACGACTGTCCGCCGCCACGCTGGACGGCGCCGACCTGACCGACTTGATCGGCTGGCGAGAGCTCAGGTCCATCAGCCATGCGAGCATCGAGGGCGTGCGCCACACGCCGTCGGGTTTTCAGGCGTTTGCGCTGGAGCAGGGTGCGGTGAACGCCGCCACCCTGGCCGAACCCGAGGACGAACTGGCCGGCTACTCCAAGCAGTTCCGGGCGATTTGATCAGCGCGGTACCGGCGGCGGCGACTGCCACAGCACCTGCGTGATCATCCAGACGCCATCGAACTTGGCCAGATGCAGATAGTCGATGCCCCACCACGCGGTGAGTTTCGCACTGGCCGTCTGGTCGGCCACGTCCAACAGCGTGACGAGCTTTGGTGACGTTGGCGGCGTGGGCTTCCCTCGCTTCTTCACCTGATTCGTGTACGACATGAATTCAGCCCATGGCATTCCCTCGCCTTCGTACGTGGTCTTTCCTTTCGGGATGAAATAGCCGTACTTGACTACCTCGGGGCGGACGCTGCGCACCAGCTTCGCCGTATCGCCCTCGTAGAAGCCTTCCACGTAGTTGAGGACCGCGCGTCGTACCGCGTCACGATCGGCGGCGCTCTGGGCCTGCAGCATGGGCGCCGGCGCCAGCATCAAGGACCCGATCATCGCGAGGAGCCATTGACGTTGCATATGTGCTCTGGTGTGTAGAGTGGAGTCAAACTGTGGCGAATGCAGGCGTGTGCAGGGTTAGTCTCGCGCCAACCACGCACCGTCGCAACATTACTGGGACAAATCGCGCCTCCGGCTGCCGTCAGGCTTCTCACCGTTCCCGCCACCCGTCCGATGCCCTCACGCCGTTGTCGCACTGCGGTCCTCACCGCGTGCGCGTTCTCAATTCCGTCGGCACTCGGCGGCCAGGCCACGTCCGCAGACTGGCCGGTGTTCGGCGGCAACACCGACAACACGCACTTCACCACGCTCGGTCAGATCACACCGGCCAACGTGTCGCGGCTCAAAGTGGCGTGGACGTACCAGACGGGCGATGAATTCAAGGGATCGGAGATGCAGGCCAATCCCATCGTGATTGACGGCGTGCTGTATGCCACGACGCCCAAGCTGCAGGTGTTTGCGTTGAATGCGGCGACGGGCAAGGAACTGTGGCGCTTCGATCCCAACAACGGCGCGGCGCCACTGTCGCGCATTCGGCATCGCGGGGTGGTGGTCACCGGCGATCGCGTGATCTTCAACTATCGCAATCGGCTGTACGCGCTCGATCGCGCCACTGGCAAGCCGATCATGTCGTTCGGCACCAACGGCTGGGTGGACTTGCGCGCCGGTCTTGGTCGACCGGTGGAAGGACTCTCGGTGAGTGCCAGTACACCGGGTGTGGTGTTCGAGGACCTGCTGATCATCGGCAGCTCGGTCCCCGAGCAGTTGCCCAGTGCCCCAGGGGACATTCGCGCCTTCGACATCAAGACGGGCGCGCTGCGCTGGAGCTTTCACACCATTCCGCATCCGGGTGAGTTTGGGTACGACACCTGGCCGGCCGAGGCGTGGACGATTGCCGGCGGTGCGAATGCGTGGGCTGGTGTCACCATCGATCCGAAGCGCGCGATGGTGTTCGCGGCCACGGGGTCGGCGTCGTACGACTTTTATGGTGCCAATCGGCTGGGCGACAATCTGTTCGCCAACAGCGTGCTGGCGCTGGATGCCCGCACCGGGCAGCGCATCTGGCACTATCAGGTGCTCAAACATGACTTGTGGGATCGCGACTTGCCCGCGGCACCGACGCTGGTGACGGTGACACGTGATGGGAAACCGGTAGATGCCGTCGCTCAGATCACGAAGACGGGACACGTGTGGTTGTTTGATCGCGACAAGGGGACGCCGATGTTCCCACTGGAGGAGCGGCGCATGCCCCACGTCGCACTGGATGGCGAGCAACCGGCGACCTCGCAGTTCTTTCCGACGTTGCCGGCGCCTTTCGCGCGGCAGCAGCTGACGAAGAACGATCTGACGACGCGCACGCCGGCCGCGCACGCGGCGGCACTCAAGACGTTCAATCAGTACCGCACCACCAATCCATTCGACGCGCCGAATACGAAGGGCACGATTGTCTACCCCGGCGTGGATGGCGGCGGCGAGTGGGGCGGGCCGGCGTTTGATCCAACCACCGGCCTGCTGTACGTGAACTCCAACGAAATGGCGTGGCTGCTCAAGCTGGTGCCGCGCAGCGACGAATCCCTGTACGCCGCCAACTGTGCCAGCTGCCACGGTGAGTCACGCAAAGGCACGGCGATCGGTCCGTCACTGGAGAACATCATTGCCAAACGCACGCGTGAACAGATTGTGCAAGTCGTGCGCGAGGGCACCGGGCGCATGCCCGCCTTTGGCGGCGCGATGGATGGCGGGGCGGTGAATGACCTGGTGAATTTCCTGATCACCGGCAAGGACGCGACGAAAGCCACTGTCGGAACCAATCCGTACACGTTGCCGTATCGCACCGCGTACTTCGACATCTTCCTCGACCATCAGGGCTATCCGGGTGTGAAGACGCCCTGGGGCACGTTGAATGCGATCGACCTGAACACGGGCAAGACGCGCTGGTCGATTCCGTTTGGCGAATACCCGACGTTGGCCGCGAAAGGCATTCGCAACACGGGCACGGACAGCTACGGCGGGGCGATTGTCACCGAGAACGGGCTGCTGCTGATTGCCGCGACAACGTACGACAACAAGTTTCGCGCCTTTGACAAGCGCACGGGGCGTCTGCTCTGGCAGACCACATTGCCGGCAGCGGGGAATGCGACGCCATCCACGTACATGGTGGACGGGAAGCAGTACCTGGTGGTCGCGTGCGGTGGCGGCAAGAATGGGGCGAAGAGCGGCGGGACGTACGTGGCGTTTGCGTTGCCTTGACGCGCGAAACCGCGGGCACCCTGTAGCAAGTGGATCGTCGACGATAGATTGCTGCTTGCTTCGCTTCACTGACTCCTCCCCACGTCGAGCGCATGGACACGAACATTGCAGCGCTCCTTCGTGATGTCGAATCCGGCGATGGAACCGCTGCCGATCGCCTGTTCGTCGCACTGTACGACGACCTCCATCGGCTGGCCGAGCGGCAGTTGGGACGCAATGGTGGCCACCTCACCCTTGGTACCACGACCCTGCTGCATGAGGCATACATCAACATCGCCGACCGATCGGGTCCATCGTTCCCCGATCGCGCGCATTTCATGGCGTACGCGGCACGAGCCATGCGCGGACTGATCATCGACTATGGCCGCAGTCAGCGGGCGCAAAAGCGAGGGGGCGAGTTCCATATCACGGCCATCGACGACGCGACGCCAATTGCCAGTGCGGACTCCGGCGGCGTGAACCAGCTCGAAGAACTTGGCGAAGCGCTTGAAGGGCTGTCCAGGCTCGATCCACCCCTCGCCGAACTGGTAGATCTGCACTTCTTCTGCGGTTTTGGATTCGGCGAGATTGCCGGGATGCGCGGCGTTTCCGAGCGCACGGTGCAGCGTGACTGGCGAAAAGCGCGCCTGCTGCTGCATCGCGTGCTGCGCGACGATCCAGCGGACGCGGGGCCAGTCGGCGGTGCCGAGGGCATAAACCGCTAAGGCGGTCCGTCAAAACCGGCCATCTCCGACCATGTCGGGTTTTCGCTGCGGATTCCGATTGTTGTGGTAAGCGGCCGTCCTTCCGGCCGTGCCACCCCACACCGGAGCCCCCGCATGTTTAGCCTCAAGCGCGATTTCTGGAACGCCCTGCAGCCATTGTTGGATTGTGCGCTCGACCTGGAGCCAGCGCAGCGCCGCGCGTGGTTGGACGACATGCACGCTGACTGCCCGACCATTGCGCGGGAATTGGAACGGCTGATGCGCCCGGAGCTGGAATCGTCAGCGGGACATCTGGCGTCTTTCTCGGCTCGCGATGTCGTTCCTGGCTCGCTGGAATCCCTTGGCCTTCGCTGTTAGGGCGTCGCACCGGCTCTGTCGTCTTTTCCCAACCGTTTCCGATCTCCAGAGCGAGGGAGGTCGGTTCAACGCGAAGAAACGGGGGCGGCATGTCGGTCATGGCAATGGTGGCGAGCGCGATCCTGATAGTGGCAGCGCTCTACGCGATACTGGCAGTGGTGGTCGCTCACCTGTTTACCACGCCCAAGCGGGTGCAGTCTCCCGAGCATATTGGCGCCTTGTACGAACGCGTGCAATTCTGCGCGCGCGACGAAGCCCTGCAGCTTGCTGCATCGTATCGGCGCACCCCAGGCGCGACGGGCGCCGTGATCCTCGCCCATGGTCGCGATGCCTGCCGGGGCGATGAACTCCGCGGAACGACGGTCTCGCTGGTGCTTGAACTGGCTTCGCGTGGTCTCAGCGTCGTGCTGGTCGATCTTCGGGGCCACGGAGAAAGCCAAGGAGCGCGACTGACGTTTGGCCGTCGCGAGCGTCGCGATATCCTTGGCGCGGTCGACTTCCTGTTGGCGCGCGGCTACCAACCCAGTTGTATCGGCGTGCTGGGTGCATCGATGGGCGGCGTAAGCGCCATTGCAGCGGCGGCCGAAGAACCGGCCATTGGCGCGTTCGTCATCGACAGTGCCTTTGCCAAACTCGATGACGTGTTGCAGGCGCAGTTCACGCGGCTCACCAGACTCCCCGCGTTCGTACTTTTCGGTGCGCTGGTCGCCGCGCGCCTGCTGACCGGCGAGCATCTGCTGCGTCACTCGCCGACCCGGAACATGGTTCGGCTGCGCGGTCGTCCCACGCTCGTGATTCACGCCGAGCGCGATCCCTTCGTACCGGTGCACCATGCGCACACACTGGCCCAGGCGGGCGAAGGCACCGTGTGGATCACCCCAGGCAATCGACACCTCGCGTCGTTTGGCGTGGCTGGGCGCGAATATGTCGAAATGGTTGGCGCGTTCTTCGCGCGGCACTTGGCGACGGAGGCTCCCGAGGTGATTCTGGTAGAGACCGTGATGGCCGAGGTGGCATAGGTCACCACGCGAGCCAATTCCTCAACACTGCATTCATGTCATCGTTGTCCGAATCACTGTATGCGCGACTCAGTCCGCTACTCGATCAGGCGTTGGATCTTCCCCCCGAAGAGCGGACACAGTGGCTCAATGACTTGCAGCGCGAGAGCGTGAGCGTGGTGCAGGCCCTCGGCGACATTCTGCTGTCTGGCGAGACGTGGAAAGGGGACGGTTCAGAGCCGTCGGGGTTGCTGCCTCCGCTGGCGTCGCTGCTTGAGCGTGAACCGTCGCTGGCCGGCATCCGCATTGGTGCGTGGACGCTCGAACGACCGATCGGACACGGGGGCATGGGCAGTGTGTGGCTCGCCACACGGGCCGACGGCCGCTTTGAGGGATCGGCAGCCGTCAAGCTCCTGAACCTCTCGCTGATCGGACGCGCGGGACTCGAACGATTCCGTCGCGAAGGAACGGCCCTCGCTCGGCTTTCGCACGTCAATATTGCGCGTCTGCTTGATGCGGGCTTAAGCGAACTGCGCCAGCCATTCCTCGTGCTCGAGTACATCGACGGCGAACCACTCGATGCGTACGCCGCGCGCGCAACGGTCAGTACCGAGCAGCGCGTAGCCCTCATGCTGCAGGTACTCGCGGCGGTTGGCCACGCGCATGCCCATCTGATTGTCCATCGCGACCTCAAGCCGTCGAACGTGCTGGTCACGCATGATGGCACCGTGAAGTTGCTCGACTTCGGGATCGCGCGCCTGATCGCCAACGAGGAGGACATCGGTGACGTGACGGATCATGGGCATCAGGCGTTGACACCGGCGTTCGCCTCACCCGAGCAGTTCCGTGGCGCGCCCATTGGACCGGCCTCCGACATTTACAGCGCTGGTGTCATGCTGTATCTGCTGCTGACCAATCGTCATCCGACGGCCGCCGGTGCGCGCACCAGCGCGGAGTTCGCGCAGGGGGCGTTGCAACAGGAACCCGCACTGACGGGCCTGGGCGACCTTGACGCCATTCTGCGAAAAGCGCTGCGGAAGCTGCCCGGAGAGCGCTACGAGACGGCCGCGGCGATGGCAGATGATTTGCGGCGCTGGCTGAATCATGAACCCGTGGCGGCGCGTCCCGATTCGTGGTCATACCGCGCCGCAAAGTTCGTGCGACGCTACCGAGCGGGTGTCGCGATTGCTGTGGCGGTTGGCGCCGCATTGACGACGGCGACCGTCGTGTCGGTTCGCCAACGGTTGGAGGCCGAGCGGCAACGGAGCGTTGCGGAGCGCAACTTCCGCACGCAGGAAGGTTTTCTTGCCGCGGCGCAGGTACTCGCCAGCGACACGCCCGGACCGGACGGCAAGCCGCTCGATGCGCGCGGACGACTGCTGAATGCAGTCGAGGTGATCGAGCAGCAATTCAAATCCGAACCCCGCACGGTGGCGCTCGTCATGGCCAACCTGGGCGGACAACTGTTCGAGAATGGCGATGAGAAGGGCTCCCTCGCGCTGGAGGCCAAGTCTCGCGACATCGCCCGCAAGGCCAACGAATTCGATATCGCAGCGTCCATCTCGTGTACGCGCGCCAAGACATTTCTGCGGTCGCGTGCGATCGACTCAGCGCGAGCAGCGATTGCGGAAGGCCGAGCAGCGTTGGCCCAGATCGGGTCAAAGGCCGAGGCGTATTTGTGCCTTCAGGCTGAAGGCGATCTCGCGGCGGTGGACGCTGATCCCGAACGTGCCATTGCGCTCTTGAAACGGGCCCTGACCGCGTTTGACGACGCAGAGCGCGTCGAGGGCGCGTCGAATCGGTCCTTGAATCGACTGGCGATTCTCAACAGCCTTAGCCTGGTGATCCAGTCGGCTGGTCGGCCCCGAGAGGCATTGGCGGTGCAGCGCACCATCGTCGCCGACGTCGAATCGATGGGGTATCGGGGCACGCCAATTCTACCAAACGTCGCCGCGCCCATGTCCCGCATGTTCTTCGACCTGGGAGAGATGCAGGAGGCCGTATCCAGCTACCGCGCGATCGTGCAGCGCTCGGAACGACAGAACACCGCTGGCATAGTAGACCCGTACCTTTCCCATGTGTACGGACAAATTCTGCTGCGGGCGGGCGTGTCCGACTCGGCGAGCCGATGGATCGCGGCCGCCGCAGCGGGTTCGCTCGGGGATAACCCGACAATCACCAACGAGGTGAACGCCGCGTGGGCCACTCTTGAAACCGGCCGTATCAAGGAGGCCACCATCCTCGCCTCACGCGCAAAAGTGTTGTATCCGTGGCATTGGCTCACCCGCGAATGGGTGCGCCTGCGCATTGCGCGTCACACCGGCGATTCGCTGCCGCCCGTGAAACGGCTCGCCGTCGCCATCGACTCACTGTGGCCTGATGCGTCCATTCCAAGGGCGTACTTCATTTTCCCGCTGCTCACACTCGGCGAGTGGCGCTTGACCGATGGTGACGTGCAAGGCGCCGACGCGGCAGCATCGCGCGTGCGAACTCTGGCCATGGTTGACTCGCTGGCAGTAACACGCAGTGCTATTGTCGGGCACGCGGATTTCCTGCATGCGCGCGTGCAGCACGTCAGCGGCGATCATGCCGGCGCGACCCGCACGGCGCAGCGGGCGATCATCGCGCTGTCCACGGGTTATGGCGCAACACACCCGGTGACGGTGGCGGCGCGAGCCTTTTTGCAACGCTAGCCGCCACCGTTCGCGCCAACTGTGGGCCCCGGGTGTGCGACCTTCACCGTCGCGATCGGGAGACGGACCGCCGGCAATCCTTGCGGCCCTGTCCGCTTTGAAGTCGCTTTGTGTGTTCCTCCCGAACAATTCAAAGTCCTGAATGGGCAGAGCCTTGACGAGCGACATCCGTGCCTGCCCCACCTGTCGCACTCCGTTGCCACCACAGGCCAATTTCTGCCTGAATTGCGGCGCGGCCACGCCCACCGAACCCGGCGTACCGGAGCGCACCGCGCCCACCGGAACAGTCGAAATCTCCCGCCTCACGCGGGCACTGGCCACGAGCTACAAGATCGAGCGCGTGCTGGGCGAGGGCGGGATGTCGACGGTGTACTTGGCGGAAGATGCGAAGCACCGACGTCGCGTGGCCGTGAAGGTGATGCGGCAGGAGCTGGCCGAGACACTCGGTACCGAGCGCGCAGCTGCACGCGCTCTACGGCGTGGTCTTGGCGTTGGCCGGCCGCAGCGTCGAGGGCGTCCGTGAGGCCGAACAGGCCGTCGCACTGACGGCATCACAGCCGAGTGAAGAGAACAGCCTGTACGCACGCACCCAGCTGGCGCGCATCTATGTCATCACCGGCATGAAAGAGAGGGCGATCGATGAGCTGGAGACACTGTCGCGCGCACAGTATTCCATGTCGCTAGGTAGGCTCCGTCTCGATCCGACCTTTGCATCGCTGAAGGGGAATCCGCGGTTCGAGAAGTTGCTGGTGCAACCGGCGAGTGCAGTGAAGCCGTGAACGGTATCCTGTTCCAAGGCGTCACGATGGGCGAGAGCATCGACACCCCAGGCCCCCTGTGCTACGGGTTTCCTGCCCGTCGTTCCACCACGGGCGTGGTGACACGCGGCACCGATCGCCCCCACGTTTTCTGCGTGGCGCTGTACGCCGCAGGGATATCGGTCCCGACCAGTCGATTGAGTTCGGTGGTCGCCTTTCGCGCATCGTCAACCGCGTAGTCCAGCGCCTTGCGCTGGTCCATACTCGGCAGGCCGCTCCATCCTTCAATCGGCGCGCGCGTGGCGTTCAAGGTGGTGAATGCACGATCCACGTCGGCGCCCACGCGTATGATGCGTGTCCGCAGAGAATCTGCCGTCGCACCCGCGCCAATATCGGTAATGATCGAATCGCGCTGCCCGACAAGCGCGCGCGCCGTTGTCCGCGCGAACCCGAGTGTCTTGGTCCAGTCATATATTCGCATGAGCAATATTTGACGCGCCGCGCGATCAACGGTGCTGAACTTTGGCAGCGGATCGGCCTCCACGATCAGTCGCCCCGACAAGGGCGCATTCGCACCAGGCACCGTGACGCGAATCGTGTACGTGCCAGGCATGACCAGTGGACCAATGGGTGCGCCGCCGCGACCACCTCCCTCGCCGGCCGCTGGGAAGCCCACTGGCACCGACGCCGGTGCGCCGCCGCGTCCGCCGGCGCCTGCTCCGCGACCGCCCGCACCGGGCGCATTCGCATTGGCCGCGTTGGCCGAGTCGACTGGCGGTGCATACCGGAGGTCCCACACGACACGATTCACCCCGGATGCGGTCGGCCCTTTGAGCGTGCGAATGGTTTTGCCTGCGGCATCCATCACCACGATGTCAGCGCTCCGGCCCGCGCCCACGTCGTCGCGCACATGATAAGAGATCGCCGCGTTCCATTCCGGATTCGGCGCAAAGAATTCGCCATGGCCATACCACGCCTGCGGCGAGAACGTGCTCATGAGTCGCGCGTTGGGAATGGGCAGCAGCGTCGCGCTGTTGCGCATGGCGCTGGCCGTGAGCCCTTCGAGGGCGCCCACATGATCGAGCACCCAGATGCCTCGGCCGTGCGTCCCGACCACCAGCGCGTTGTCACGCTCCTGAAACACGGCATCATCGACGGACACGGTCGGCATGTTGGTCGCCAGTGAATGCCAGGTCGCGCCGGCGTCGTTGGAGAAGTGCACCCCGCGCTCGTGGGCAAGCACCAACACCTGCGGATTTTTTGGATGCTCGCGAAGGCGATTGACCGATGTCTCGGGCAGTCCCGCCGACAGTGATCGCCACGTGGCGCCGAAGTCATCGCTGACAAACACATACACGGTGTAGTCGTCGGTGTAATGCCCGTCGAAGGTCACGTACACGCGACCGACCTTGAGCCGCGATGGCAGCACGGTGCTTACGTACGTCTGCGGTGGGACGCCAATCTGGTTCGTCAGGTTCGTCCAGTGCTTGCCGCCATCCTTCGTGAGCTGCACCTGACCATCGTCGGTGCCGGTGTAAATGACCATGGGGTCGAGCGGCGACTCCCCAACCGATGTGAGCGATCCATAGTTGGACTGGCCGTCATGACGCGACAGCGCGTCGGCGCCCACCACACCGCCCATCATGGTAAGTGTGTCGCGATTGACGTTGAGCGACAGGTCGCCGCTGATCCTGCTCCAACTCGACCCGCGATCGGTGCTTTTGAACAGCATCTGCGCGCCCATATACCAGACGTTTGGATTGTGGCGCGACACGACGATGGGCGTATCCCAGTTCCAGCGCAGGGCGGTGGCGGTCGCGCCCGCGATCCCCGGTGCGCGCGACGCCGGCCGATCGGCAATGCTCGGCCGAGCGTTCCGCCGTTCCATGGTTTCGATGTTCACCCACGCGGCGTTGCCGTTCTGTGACGACTGCAGCACCATCGCCCTGTTCAGCGGATCGAAGTGGGCGTGGAAGCCGTCGCCACCACCAATGTTCCACGCATCGCGATCGGCAATTCCGTTACGGTTGCGGACCGCGCTGGGCGTGCACCACACCCCGTTGTCCTGCAAGCCACCGCAAATGCGGAAAGGCACGCTGTTGTCCACGTCCACTTCATAAAACTGTCCGATCGGCATGTTGCGACGAAAATCCCAGGTCTTGCCGCGATCCCAGGAGATGGAAATGCCGCCGTCGCCGCCAATGATCATGTGGTTTGGCGCGTCGGGATCAATCCACAGCGCGTGATCTTCGCCGTGCACGCTGCTGAACAGCTCTGTGAACGATTTGGCGCTGTCATTCGAGATGTAGAACCCGCGATTCGAGCCCAGCGTATACACCTGCCCCGCGTTGCGCGGATCGAGGCGAATTTGCGAGTAGTAGTTGGGCCGACTATTGAGCGATGAGGTCTTCGTCCACGTGGCGCCGGCGTCGAGCGTGCGGTAAATGCCGGAGTTGGGCGCGCGCGCTTCGATGGTCGCGTACACCACCTTCGGATCGCTGGCAAAGAGTGAGAGGCCGATGCGTCCCTTGTCGCCTGCGGGGATGCCGTTCGTGAGCGGCGTCCACGTTGTGCCGCCATCGGTGGTTTTGTAGATGCCGGATCCGGGGCCACCGCCATTGAATCCCCACGCGCGGCGCTGGCGCTGGTACATCGCGGCGTACAACACGCTGGGATTCGCGGGATCGATCACCAGGTCGGTGGCGCCGGTATGCTCGTTCACAAAGAGTGCTTTCGTCCAATGGCGTCCGCCATCGATGGTCTTGAAGACGCCGCGTTCGGCGTTGGGTCCCCACAGGTGTCCGCCGGCGGCGATGTAGACGGTGTTGGCGTCGCGCGGATCGATGACGATGCGCCCGACCGAGCGCGAGTCCTTGAGTCCCATGTTGGCCCACGTCTTTCCACCGTCCGTGCTCTTGTAGACACCGTCGCCCCAACTGGAACTCTGGCGCGTGTTGGCTTCGCCGGTGCCCAACCAGATCGTTTGCGGTGCCGACGGCGCGACGGCGACCGCACCGATGGACATCATCGCATCGACACCGTCAAAAACGGGGTTCCAGGAAATGCCGTTGTTCGCGCTCTTCCACAGGCCGCCACTGGCGGTCGCGACGTAGATCGCGTCGGCGTCGCCGGCCACGCGCGCCACGGCAATATCGTCGATGCGGCCACTGGTGTTGACGGGGCCGATGGATCGCCATTGCACAAACGAATACGGGGACTGTGCGACGCCGCGCGTGGACATTGCGGTGGCGATCGCGAGGGCGAGTGCGAGACGGGAGGCGAGACGGGGCACGGGTCGCTCGGTGACGGGGGCGGATGGAGCGGTGCTGGTGGAGAACTTGGACAATCGACGCATTGTCGGGAATGGGTACGCACGCACGGCAAGGCGAGGCGCTTGGCTACCCGGCGATGGCGATGCCCGGTGGACCGACCCCGGGGTCATGATCGCGGTTGACCGGCCGGTGTCGTGCCGGCCGGTTCGCTCAGTGCCTTTCGAATAGCCGGTTCCAGCGACACCGGCCCGATCGGCCCCATCACTCGATGCCGCACGCGCCCGTCGCGCCCAATGAGCACCGACGTCGGATAACCCTGCACGCCGCCCAAGGCGGCGATCACCTCGCCACTGACGATGCTGATCGGGTAGGTGATGCCGCGTGAGGCGACGAACTCGCGCACGATGGCGGGATCGCCGCGGTCAACCGACGCGCCCAGCAAGACCAGTCCGGCGTCGCGATGCCGCTTCCAGGTGGACTCCAGCAGCGGCATTTCCGCGCGACACGGTATGCACCATGTCGCCCACACATTCACCAGCACGACCTTGCCGCGCAGACTGTCCGTTGACAGCGTCGCGCCGCTGAGCGTGTGCACGGTAAAGGTCGGTATGCTGGCATCTCGCGACCGAATGCCCACCAGCGCGCCCACATGCGGCAACAGTCGCGGCAACGCCCAGAGCGAGATGGCGACGACCATCAGCGTGGACCAGTGCCGCCAGCGAAGCAGGCGATGGAATGAGGACATGAATTGAAATGTCTACTCTCTCAGGCGCTGGCGCACCCCTTGGCAGGCGATCCCGTCGGTCGCCTGCTGAAGTAGAATAGGGTGTTCGCGGTTCCCAAGTGTCTGCCCTGCACACGAACAGGACGCGCGGCTTCTGCCGTGGTGATCCCTCACACTGCCCATGCTCGATACCTCCCGCCTGCGCGATCTGGCCGTCAGCGATGCCGGTTTTGTGTTCGACCCGACCACGGGTCACACGTACAACATCAATCCCACCGCCTTGTTCGTGCTGAACGCCCTCAAGGCCGGTGACGCGCCTGAGGCGATCGTGACGAACTTGCAGGCCTCGTTCGACGTCGAACTGGAATCCGACCTGGCGCGCGATGTCGGCGATTTCGTTTCGCGACTTCGCGAGAACGGACTGGTGCGGTGAGCACGACGGTCCGGGAAACGGTGGCGATAACGGGGATGAACGCTGGCGACAACCCGGCGCCTGGCGTGGGCGTGGCCCGTTCGCTGCGGTTGGACCCGACGTTTGCCGGCCGCGTGATTGGACTGGGCTACGACGCGCTCGATGCGGGGTTTTACACCCAAGGCTTGTTGGATGGCGGTGGCATCCTGCCCTACCCGTCCATGGGCGCGGACGCGTTTCTGGCCAGCATGCGCACGCTTACCGCACGCTTCGGCATTCGTGCCCTCATCCCGAATCTCGATTCCGAACTGCGCGCCGTCAGCACCCTGGAGCCGGATCTGGCCGCCGAAGGCATCGGGACCTGCGTGCCGTCGCTGGACGCCATTGAGCGCGCATCCAAGCCGCAGTTGCCACAGCTGGCCGCTGCTGCCGGCATCAGCATTCCGGATTCCGAAGCCGTCAGTTCGGTGGACGGCATTGCCCGCATTGGACAGCACTTCGGATTTCCGATGGTAGTCAAAGGCGTGTACTACGGCGCCTGGGTTGTGGAAAGCGAAGCGAGTGCCATCGCCGCCTTTCACCACTTCGCCGCCACGTGGGGGGTGCCGGTGATCTTCCAGCGCCATGTGGCCGGTGACGAGTACAATGTGTGCGCCTTGGGTGACGGGCGTGGCAACATGGTTGGCGCGGTGGCGATGCGAAAATTGGTGGTCACCGACAAGGGCAAGGGGTGGGCTGGCGTCACGGTGTCCAATCCGCTCCTCATCACGTTGGCGGCGAAAATCATCGGCGCGCTCCGGTGGCGCGGCCCCATGGAAGTGGAAGTGCTGGTGAGTGGCCGCGGCGAGGCCCTGACCGACTTGCACGTGATCGAGATCAATCCGCGGTTCCCGGCCTGGGTATATCTCACAGCCGCCGCCGGTCAGAACCTGCCGGCGATGTGCGCCCGCATGGCACTGGGCTATCCCACACCGACCGCGCTGGCTCCGTATCAGGCGGGTCGCATGTTCGTGCGTATTGCCATGGACCAGATCGCCGACGTGAGCGCGTTCGGTCACCTCTCGGCCACCGGCATTCTTCCTGAACCGCCACGGGTGACGCAGTGAAACCGCGCTATGAACGTCCCATCATCGTGCGCCACATGGTGGGCGGCCCGAACAAGTTCGGCTCGCAACCGGCCGCACGCGTCTACGATCGTTTCGAAGGCGTACCCGTGGCCGATCTGGTCGCACAGTACGGCTCGCCGTTGATGCTGTTCTCCGAACGGGTGTTACGCGAGCGCTATCGCGAATTGCGGGATCAGCTCGCGGCGCGTATTCCCCGCTTCACGCTGGCCTGGTCGTACAAGACCAACTATCTGGGCGCCATCTGTCGGGTACTGCATCAGGAGGGCGCGTGGGCTGAAGTGGTGTCGGGACTCGAGTACCAGATGGCGCTGCGACTCGGCATGCCGCCGCGTCAAATCCTGTTCAACGGACCCGCCAAGAGCGAGGCCGACCTGGAGCTGGCGTTTCGCGGCGGGTCGGTGGTGCACTTCGATCACCTCGATGAAATCGCCCTGGCCGAGCGCGTGGCGGAACGCCTGGGCATCAAGCCCGAAGTGGGGCTGCGCGTGAATATGTCGGACCTGCCGGTGCAGACGTGGGATCGCTTTGGCTTCAATCTCGAGAACGGCACGGCGCTGGAAGCGGCCAAGCGCATTGTCCGACGCGGCTTCTTTGACCTGCGTACGCTGCACACTCACGTGGGCACGTTTGTCCAGGACGCCGACGCGTACCGACTGGCTGTGCGCGGATTGGGGACGTTGGCGCGACAGCTGCGCGACGAGTTGGGGGTGCAGATCGACACGCTGGACATGGGCGGTGGACTGGCGTCACGCAATACGCTGCAATCGCAGTACCTGCCGGGCGAGCAGAGTACGCCGTCATTTGCCAAGTACGTGGAACGCGTGGCCACCGGACTGGAAGAGACGTACGGCAGCGAAGAATGGCCGCGTATTGTGTTCGAGTCGGGCCGAGCGCTGGTGGACGATGCCGGTGTCATGGTGGCGACGGTGGTGGGCAACAAGCGACTCACCGATGGACGGCGGGCGGTGGTGCTCGACGCCGGCGTGAATATCCTGCCCACCGCCTACTGGTATCGTCACGACGTCTATCCCGCGCAGGCCGTGCATGGCACCGCCGAGCCGACGGTGTTTGTGGGGCCGCTGTGCATGAATATCGATGTGGTGCGTGATCGCATTCAGTTCCCGCCGCTCCGTGCCGGTGACCGTGTGGTGGTGGATCGCATCGGCGCGTACAACGTGACACAATGGATGCAGTTCATCGCCGCGCGTCCCAACGTGGTGATGGTGTCGGAGTCGGGACAGCACGCCGTGATACGCCAGGCCGAAACCATCGAGACGCTGGTGCAGCAGGAACGCATGCCGGGTTGGCTGGCGTGAGTGCGTCGTCCCCGGCGCGGGTGTTGATGGAGAGCGCGCTGCGCCCTTTCGCGCAGACGTTGTTGTCGCGCGACCTGGGGACCGGATTGCTGGTGCTGCTGGCGATTGCCACGCAGCCACGACTGGGCGTGTTCACCGTGGTGGCGGTGGCGGTGTCACAGGTTGCCGTTCGGGCGATGGGTCTGGGTGAGATGGCTGTACGCGAGGGGATCGCGGCGTGCGCCGCCATACTCACCACGCTGGCCCTGGTTTCCACACTGGGTGAGGTCACGTGGTCGATGGTGATTGGTGCGGCCGTGCTGTCGGTATTCGTCACAACCGCGCTGCAGGCATTGTTCAGTCGAGTCTTGTTGCCACCGCTGGCTGTGCCGTTCGTCGCCTCGGCGTGGATTGCGTTACTGGCATCGCGCGTGTGGCCGCCGATGTCCGGTGCCGCATCTTCCTTGATTTTTGCCGCACGCATCCCGACCGCCTGGCCGGGGGCGGATTGGTTGAATATCCCGGCGTCGATGATCTATGTGCACGGCGCGGTGGCGGGGCTGCTGGTGCTCGCGGCCATCGCCTGGCACAGTCGTATTGCCCTGCTATTGGCGATGTTCGGCGCGGCCGGTGCCGCGATCGCCCGCGCGATGTTCCGTCCGGACGTGTTGTGGTCGGACATCGATACCATGGCCGCGTTCAATGCCATGCTCACGGCGATGGCCCTGGGCGGGGTGTGGTTTGTGCCCCATGTGACGTCCATCGCGCTGGCGTTGATCGGCGCCATGCTGACCGCCGTGTTGACCTGGGCGCTCAGTCCAGTGGCCGGTGCGCTGGGACTGCCGCTGTTGTCACTGCCCTTCGCCATCACCACCCTGTTGGTGCTGTTGGCGGCCCGCATGCGCGAGCACGATCGATGGCCCACATCGGCGGTGCCGGCCGATCGTCCAGAGGACGCGTTGACGTCACACCTTATGCGCATCCGTCGGTTTGGTGACTTTGCGTGGCTGCCGTTCCGTCTGCCATTCCGCGGTGCGTGGGTGGTGACGCAAGCGCACAACGGTGCCCATACGCACAAGGGCCCGTGGCGCTTTGCCTTTGACTTTGAAGTGGCGTCGCACGATGGCCGGACGTACGACGGTGCGGGAACTGAGGTCACCGACTTCCGGTGTTACGGCCTGCCGATTCTGGCCGCGGGCACCGGCACCGTGGAGCAGATCATCGACGGTGTGCCGGACAACGCGGTGGGCGGCGTGAATGCGCGCGACAACTGGGGCAATACCGTCGTCATGGCGCACGGCGCCAATCTGTTCTCGGTGTATGCCCATTTGCGTTCGGGATCCATTCGCGTGAAGGTTGGCGACCGCGTGAAAGCCGGCGCGGAACTTGGCCGCTGCGGCAACTCCGGGCGCTCCCTCACACCTCACTTGCACTTTCAGGTGCAGCGCGGCGCTGTGTTGGGTAGTGAAACCGTTCCGGCGGACTTTGGCGATGTCATCACGCGGCACGTGAATACCGCCGCCCTGGCGCACCGCGTGATACCGATGGAAGGCGATACAGTGCGTCCCATCGTTCGCGATGACGTCCTGGCGCGCGCCTTGGCATTTCCCGCGGGTTCCGAGTGGCTGTTCGAGGATCCGCTCACGGGTCGACGGGAACACGCGCGGGTTGAGGTCGACCTGTACAGTCGACTGGTCCTGCAATCCGATGCCGCGCGCGTCTACCTGGAAGTCTATGACACCGGCTTGGTCGTCATCGCGTTCGACGGCTCGCGCCAGTCGCTGTTGCGCAGCCTGCCGCTGGCACTGGCGCGCATGCCGTTCGATCAGGAATCCTCCATTACCTGGAGTGATCGCGTGCCCCGTCGCCTGATGTCCACCTGGGCCAGCGCCTTCGTGGAGCTGCTGGCGGTGGTGGCTCCGGGCTGGACCGACCACGAGATCCGCTATCAGGCCCGACGCCACGAAGGCACGGTGGTGGTGGAAGGAACCACCAGTCGATATCGCACACGCACCGTGGTGTCGTTCAGTGATGCGCCGCACCGGATCGAGGTGCGCAATGTGCGCGACGAGTTGCTGCGCACCGTGATCTTTCATCCCGTGTCGGCGGCACCGGCGGAGCATTCAGCATGAAACGGATTGGCCTGACGCTCGTGCTGATGATGTCTGTCGTGCCGGGACTGGGAGCGCAGGACGCGCCCGGCGTCGACCAGCCGAAACCGTTATTGGTGAACGCCAGCGTCCTCGCGTCGCCGTATGCCTGGGATCTGTCGCTGGCGTTCGAAACGGCCGGCGATGTGCGCGGCGCGCGCACCGTCATGGTCAACCGGTACGGCGCGCGTCCCGGATCGTATGTGCCCTGCGTGCGACTGGCCTGGCTGAACCTGCAGCTTGGTGATGTAACCGAGGCCATCGCGCTGTACCGACGGGCACGCGCCTTGGACGACTCACAGACCGAAGCGCCTGCCGGACTGGCGCTGGCGCTCACGCGCGTGGGATATCTGGCGCTGGAACGCGGTGACTACCCGATGGCGCGACGATCGTGGGAAGAGGCGCTGGTGCACGAGCCGCTCAACCAGAGCGCGAAGCAGGGTCTCACGCTGGTCGGACGGTCCGACGAGATCGCGCCGGAAGTGTGGATCGGGCACATCAACGCCTCGCAGAACTCGTCGTCATCGAATGTGCTGTACGCGGCGTTACCGGTGCGGGTGAATCCCTGGTTGACGCTGCGCGCGGCATTTCGCAGCGTTGGCACGCCGTCGGCGGCGCTCAACACCGTTCCGTTCTTCGGGTCGCAGCGCGAGATGTTTGGCGGCGTGCAGGTGGAACACGGCCGCAGCGCTACCGAAGTGGTCGGATTCCGGTTGACCAACGACGTGTCGTCCAGCAATGGCGCAGCCGTGGGCCTGCGTGTTGGCGGTCGTGCGGGAGCCACCATGATGGCGTCGGCGATTCAGACCACCGCCGGATCAAATATTCAGGTGGCCCCGTCGGCCTATCGATGGGTGCGACCATCACTGCGCCTGTCACTCGGCACGCGCGTGACCCGTGACTCGGCGTTGACCGGCGTGAGCGGCCTGCTCGGAGCCACCTGGCATGGACGTCAGGCCGACGTCGATGTGCGCATACACGCGGGCACTGAGCGGTGGGCATTTGATCTCGCCGGCCCCACCATCCTCTCGTTTCTCGCCCAAACCTCAGGCGGCGGGAGTGTGACCGGCTCGGTGCCGTTTGCCAGTGGCGCCACGCTCAGTGTGCAAGCGCAGATGGAGCGTATCGTGTCAACGTCGCTGGGTGACGGGTGGTATCGCAGCATCGCCATCGGCATGCGATTCGTGCCGAAAGATGGTACTCGTCGGTAATCACTTAGAATCAGAACATTCATGGAGAGAACGTGATGAGCAGCATCGTATCCCCGCGTGTCGCGGTTGGCGTTGGTATCCTGTTGGCACTCGCGTGGCCGTCGGCGCAAGCGCAGGGCACTCGTGCCCCTTCGCTCTATCGTGAGTCGTACGCGCTGGAGGCCAAGCGCGAGTACCCGGCCGCCCTGGCCAAGGTACGCGAAGCGAAACAAGCGGGCAGCAATGCGTATTTCGCCAATCTCCGCATGGGATGGCTGTCCTATCTCGCGGGTGACTATGTCGCGTCGGCCGCCAGTTATGCGGACGCGGTGACGGCCGAACCCAAGGCCATCGAACCGAAGCTCGGGCGCACATTGCCCTTGCTCGCTGCCGGCAACTGGCGCGAACTCGAACGCGCGTGTCGTGAGGTGCTGTCGCTCGACGCGCAGAATGTGAGTGCGTTATCCCGGCTGGCCATCGCGCAATACAACAGCGGGAATTTCGCGGATGCGGCCGCGAGTTACCGAAAGCTCATTGACGCGTATCCGTCCGATCTCGATTTCAAGACGGGACTGGGCTGGGCGCTACTCAAGCAGGGTCGTACGGGCGACGCGCGACCGCTGTTCGAGGCCGTGCTGGCCGTGTCGCCGGACAACCTGAATGCGTTGAAGGGGCTGGGGCGCTAGCCGGCGGCTCCCAGCGCCACCACGAGATCCCACTCGGTTTTCGTAACCGGGACCACCGACAGGCGCCCCACCTTGATCAGGGCCATCTGCGACAACGTTGCGTGCGCCTTGATTTCGGGAAGCGGAACCGCGCGGGAGAACTTGGAAACGGCGCGCACGTCCACCATGAACCACGTTGGCGCCGCTGGATCCGATTTGGCGTCGTAATAGTCACTGGTTCTGTCGAACGCCGTCGCATCGGGATATCCCTCGCGCACCACTTCGCAGATGCCGACAATGGCCGAGGGCTCGGCGTTGGAGTGGTAGTAGAACGCCAGATCGCCCTTCTTCATGCCGTCGCGCAGAAAGTTGCGCGCGCTGGTGTTGCGCACGCAGTCCCAGCCGGTGGTCTTGTTGGGGGCGGCCAGCAGGTCGTCGAATGAAAAGACGTCCGGTTCGGATTTCACCAGCCAGTAGCGGCGCTCACCCTTGGTACGAGGGGCGAACACATGCGCCCACTTGCCCTGTTCGTAGGGCAGGGATTGCGGCGCCTTCTTTGCTGGCGTGACGTTCGCTTTTGCGGCCGGCTTTTTCGCGACCTGCTTGCTCGCCTTCTTGGCTGGCATTACTCGTCACGCCTCGGATCTGTGATTGTGGTGGGGCCCTCGACATCGCCACAAGAGTGCGTACGGGGCGTCCCGAAAACAACTGTCTGCCCCGTCGAAGCGTTCAACCCGCCGCCACGACTCGTCGGTCGCGAATGAGGTCGCACACCGTCGTGAAGTTCTGCTCCGTGCAGTAAATCCCCACCGGCTTTGAACCGAGTCCGGCGCGAATCTGGACGTAGCGGCTTCGTGCGCGGACAGTGACCTTGCGAATGGCGCTCCAGGCAATGAACGCCTCCTGCTCCGACCGTGCGAGCAGCCCTGCGCCGACCGCTCCGGGGGCGCGAGCAAAGGCGCCCAGCAGTGTGGCCGCGTCGGCTGCTCCGCGCGACCCTTTGCCGAGTTGGAAGTGCACCCCCCGATCGGTCAGCACGTACGCGGCGGTGAAGCCGCCCGAGACGTCGATGATTGCTCCGACCAGTGCCCAGAGCACGGCGAACAGGCTCAGGCCACCGGCGAGCACTAACATGCCGTCGCTCGGTTGAACGGTGAACGCCACGATGATGGCGATCACCGTGACCGGGATTCCGAATACCAGCACAAAGCTCTTCCACAGGCGGCCGCTGGTGAGCATTCGAATGCGATGGCTCCATCCGGGAAGGAGCACCTGCTCGGTGTCATTCAATGACCGGTCCTCCTGATCAGGCGCTCCGCTGGTCGCTGCGCTTCGCCGTTCCACTCGGCAGTGCGCCAAATGTGGTCGGCGGGTGCTTGCACACTGACGAATTTTCAGCGACGGCAGCAGGGGGAATTCCCTGACAACGCCAGCAAGCGAGTCATGTAGCTTTTTCCGACCACTTCTGTGTGGCGGCGGAATCGCCGCTGGGTTCCAATGATGTCCTCACAAAGCGTAGCGGAACCACTGAGGTTTTGCGAGCAGTGCGGTACGCCGCTTGTTGCCGGCGCCCGCTTCTGTGAAAACATGCGGCCTCGCCATCGGCAGCCCGGCGCCATCGGCTGGCGACCGCTGCGGTCGTCCCCGAGGCGGGGGTCGTACCGGCACGTCTCGCCGCCGCAGGCCCCTTCGTCACGAACGCTTCCACGGCCATCATCGCCGCGGCGGCTCTTGTGCTCGTTACCGGTGGCGAGGGGAACGTGGAGGTCGCGCTGCGGGAGTATCGCGCGGCGTACGCGGAATGGCAGCGCCTGGATTCGCTGCGAAAGGGGCGGGCGCCATGAGTCGACCTGTTCGCATGGTTGGTCCATGGCTAGGGGTCATGGCGCTCCTGTTCGTGACGCCGCTGATCGGGCTCAGTGAGTTGCACGCGTTGCGTGTGACAGACGCCAACTCAATGCAGCGACGGAATCCAATTGATGAATCGTACTGGCCACGATTCCCGTCGGACACCGAACTGCAGTCTGCCGCCGACACTTTCATTCGCGATCATGTGGCTGGATACCGAGACAATGCCTGTCATGCCAGCGCCAGTGCCAACCCGGGCGAGATCACCAAGCTCCATCACAAGACCGACACAGAGCTCTTCAAGGCCCATTTGCGCTTTCTCTTTACTCAAGCGAACTACCCTTGGGGCTTTCGCGAAAAACGCTGTTTGACCGAACAAGCGCCGGTGAGCAGTACGGATACCGTATACGCACTCCTGTGGTTCAACCCAGCAAGTGATCAGTTCTATTTCCTGGCCATCATGTCGCCTCTGGAGGAATACTGGCTCCCTGAATACGACGTCGGCTGGCCTGCGAACCCACCAACAGAGGGAGGCACCAAGCCGCCAGCAGGGGCGGATTCCACGTCCGCCTCGCCGTTTCCGTTGTGGCCTGTTCTGATCGGTGTGCTTGGCGTGCTTGGTGTCGGCAGCGTGATCGCACTGATTCGCAGCATGCTCGCCGCCCGCGCCGCCGCGGGTCCCGCCAGTGCCGCGAATAGCGATGACCCCAGCGCGCACCCGCCCAATCTGGCCGCCACTATTCCGATCTCGCGCAGTGACATCTACCTGACGCCCGTGCCGCTGCAGGCGCACCAGCAGCTCGCCGCCGCCATCGCCCAGGCGCTCGGCGCCGACTGTGTGTCATTCACGCTGGCAGAGTGGAACGCGAGGAAGGGGAGCAAAGACCCCGCCGTCCTGGCAGCGCTGGAGGCGCGGCGGGATTCGGTGATGCGTAACGCGTTCGAGCGAATGCAGAAGTCGATGAACTTGCGGACGCCCATCAAGTTGGTGTTCGAGAACAACCCGAAAGGACCGTACTCCGGACAGTATCGACCCAACGCGTTAGGCGGGCCCGAGCTGATGATCGACAAGTCGGTTTCTCAGTGGGACTATGGACCACATCACGTGCTGGACACCCTCGCCCACGAACTGGAGCACGTTCGTCAGTGGGAGCCCGGGTCCGCGCTGGGAGATTCCACCACACGTGCCGTGGCCACCAAAAACGCCGCCGACTTCGTGGAGATGGAAACCGACTTTGAGAGCTATTCCGAGCAGTTCGTGGAGCGCGACGCGAGCGCATTTGCCGGCGTCGTGAGCCGGGAGATCGCCGTGAAGGGTTATCTGTCCAAACTGGAAAGTCTGCGGAAGAAATGGGAAGAAGTGAAGTTGCGGGACAGTCTGCGCAGCTCGAAGTCAGTGTGGGAACTGTCCGACGACGATCTGCGCCTGCAGAAGCTGAAATCGTTCCTGAAGATCAAGCCCGGCGAGGATATCTTTGAGAGGCTCAAACCGATGATCGGTACCGAGGATGCGCCCAGGCGCCGCCGACCGGAGAAGTGACGATGACTAGTCCCATAGCCGTCCACGACGACGCCGGCGCCCTGCTGACGGCCGTTGGCTATCAGCCCGCGTCACGCCTGGCTCATGCGGCCCTGCGGCTGTCACAAGCGCCGGATATCGTCGCCGACCTTCGGACGTTCGTCGCCGCCGGACAGCCACCCGCCGACTACGACACTCGCACCCCGCCCTGCCTGTTCCGGCCGCTGCCGCTGGCACTCTGCGTGGCAGATCTGATGCGCGAAGCCGGGTTGGCGGCCAGCGGCGCCTTTCTCATGGCGGCGCTCCTCACCTACGATTCCGCCCGTGGCGAAGCGTTGCTCTTGTCGATGGTCGAGAACGGGGTGTGGCATGTTGCCGACGACGGCACACGCAGCCTGCGCTTTCCACCGCTCTTCAAACCCTCATCGCAGTGCGGTCATTGTGGACGACCGCAGTTCCGTGATGTCGACCACTGCGTCCACTGCGGATTGCCACTGCGTGCCGCTGAGCCTTCGCCGGAACAACAGGCGCTCGCCGATTTTCTGGTCTGGCTCGACACGCTTCCCGACATGCCCTCTGTCGACACCAGCACTTGCCAGCACTGCGGCAGGGCCCTCGGCCCCAGTGCCCGCTTCTGCGGTGGATGCGGCGCGAAGATCGACTAGACGCGTTGCGCCGGCCGTAGTTCGACGTCAGATGCACGAGCAATTCCCGCCCGTATATTCTTCTCACACGATTTCCGGAGCGATATATGGGCAAGTACACACTCAACGTGAACGGCGCGTCCCGGACCGTCGAGGTCGAACCCGACACGCCCTTGTTGTGGGTGTTGCGCGATTCGCTGGACCTGACCGGCGCCAAGTATGGCTGCGGCATCGCACAATGCGGTGCGTGTACGGTGCACGTGAACGGCGTTCCCACGCGTTCCTGTCGCACGCCGGTATCGACCGTCGGCTCAGGCGTCGTCACGACGATTGAGGGCATCGACACGCCCCAGGCGCGCGCCCTGCAAGATGCGTGGTGCGAGCTCGATGTCCCGCAGTGTGGATACTGTCAGGGCGGACAGATCCTGGCGGCGGCCGCGTTACTCAAGTCCAATCCGCGTCCCACCGACGCCGATATCGACACGGCGATGGCGAGAAATTTGTGCCGCTGCGCGTCGTACACGCGTATTCGTGCCGGCATCAAGCGCGCCGCCGAGTTGGCCGCGACCGCCACTCCAGCCAACGGGAAGCGAGAATGACCCACGACCCCAAGTCCGGTGCGTTGAAGATCGA
>JADKJT010000023.1 GCA_016720905.1 Gemmatimonadaceae bacterium
AGCGCGATACGCCGTCCGTCCGGCGAGAGTGCGACTCCCCAATCCGTGCCGATGGACCCGTTGTCCGTGCCCCCCGTGTTCACCTGCCACGACGAATCCACCGGCTCCACACGCCCCGTGCGATCCACCCACACGATGGACGCGTTGGGCAGCGGCCCCGGCGCGAACTCCGGGCGTCCGAGCAGGTAGTACGCGGTCCCCTCAGCGGACAACTGGAATCCCGGCGCCTGGATCCCATCCATCACCGCGACCGCCTTCCCCGTCGCGACGAGCGCATCGTTGTCCCACGGCGCCGCCATGAGCACGCCGGCGCTGGTGAGGTAGAGCACGTGACCGGTGGGCGAGTACCAGGCGCCGATCGCGTCGTCGAAGAGCGCGCGGATGGTATCCTTGCGCACATCGTACACGTACACTCGGCTCGGCCGACAACTGACCGGCCCCACGCAGTTCGTGAGGTGGGCCGTAAAGAGTACGCCGCGCGAAGAGGGCAACGGCGAGGGCAGCCACGGGTAGTGCCCATCGAGCATTGCCGGCGACGCGATCACCTTCGCGGTGGCGTCGCCGGACAGCAGGCGGCGGAGGGTGTGCGTCGCAAGATCGTAGTAGACGACCGAGCCGTCATCGAGCCATGCCGCACGGTTGTACGTCGCGTCGACGTTCTCCGCGAGCACGAGCGACGCGCCGCCGCTGATCGGGACGCGGCGCAGTTGGCCGTTGGCGACGAATCCGATGAACGCACCGTCGGGGGAGAAGAAAGGTCCCGAGGCGCCTTCCGTGCCGGCCAGCGGCCGCGCAACCACTTCGTCGCGGCGCTTGATGTAGAGTTGGCCCGGTCCTGCGAGCGGACTGCGGAACACCAGCGCCGAGCCATCGGGTGCGAGCGCCGTCTCGATGGCGAACGTGAGTCCATCGAGCGCGCCGGGCGCGCCGAGCGTCGTGACGTGTCGCGCGACGGAGGTCGAGGGACGACCAGCGCCACGCCAGCCCCACACGGCGAGTGCGATGCTCAGCACGGTCACCGCCGCCAATACGGGCACCGCGAACCGTCGGGAGTCGGAACCTGCAACACCGACCGTCCTCGCCGTCGCGACGCGCGAAGCAAACGCAGGATTGTGCAGCGCCTCGGCGAACGCCTTCGCGCTCTCGAACCGGTCTGCCGGGAGCTTCTCGAGGGACTTCGCCACCGCCGCCGCGACGTGCGGCGGCACCGCGCGGCGCAGCTCCGTGACCGGCCGCGCCGTGTCGGCGACGATCTTCATGATGATCATCTGCGCCGACGAGCCGGTGTGCGGCGGTTCACCCGTGAGCGCCTCGAACAGGACGGAGCCGAGCGAGTAGATGTCCGAGCGGTTGGTGATCTGACGTTCGGCAGTCGCCTGCTCGGGCGACATGTAGTGCGGCGTTCCCAGCGACAGTCCCGTCTCGGTCATTCTGCCGCCGGCCGCCGCGCTCACCGCGAGCGCGATCCCGAAGTCCGCGACGATCGCCCGTCCGTCGCGCAGGAGGATGTTCTCGGGCTTGATGTCCCGATGGATGACGCCCTGCTCGTGCGCGTACTGCAGCGCGTCCGCGACCTCGCTGGTGATGCGCACCGCATCGTCGATGCCGAGCTGCTGCTCGCGATCAAGCTTCGCGCGGAGCGTCTCGCCCTGGATGTACGGCATGACGTAGTACAGGAACTCCATGCCGCCGCCCAGTGCCGCTGCGGTGCGACCGCTGTCGTACAACGGCAGGATGTTCGGGTGCTGGAGTTGCGCGGTGGTCCTGATCTCCTGCAGGAACCGGTCGGCGCCGAGGACGGCGACGAGTTCGGGGCGCAGGACCTTGAGTGCGACCTTTCGGCCGTGCTTGAGGTCCTCGGCGAGGTAGACGATGGCCATGCCGCCTTCACCGAGTTCGCGCTCGATGCGGTATTGGGCGGCCAGGGCGGTGGAGAGGGAGGTGGGGGCTTCGGTCACGCTAGTAATGTGACATGCGGGGGCTGGTGTCGCGATGGCGTGGTAGGAGGTCCGCGCCGCATCGTCTGCAGAACGAGGATGTAGGAAAAATCCGCGAACCGTCGCGCCGCTGCCAGACTGCAACGCTCGGTTGGACGTCACGCGCGCAGTCTTCACACTCACTGGTCACGTTCACCGGCGCAGGTTCGGAAATATTCGCCCCGTGTGACTCCGATACGCGTCCCATGCGGAGCCGAACCGCTCCGCCAACTGGCGTTCTTCGATAGGTATTCTCGCGGCGGCGATGCTGACTACCAGCAGGAACCCGGACAGACCGAGGAGCCAGTTCGCCGACAGGACCAGCACCAACAACATGATCGCAACGAACGCAAGATAGATTGGGTGCCGGATCAAGCGATACGGTCCGGTCGTCACCAATTCGTGCGCTTCGTAGAGGCCCACGCCGCCTCGGTAGCTTGTGCCGAGACTGGTGAAACTCCAAACGAAGAACAAGAGCGCCGGCAACAGGCAGGCGACGCCGAACCAACGCGCCGAGATGGGCAATGGCAGATACGACCATGCACCTACCGGAAGGTCGAATAGCCAGATGGCCAGCGCCGCGTAAAAGACCAATCCCAGCGCCGCCCGAACGACCAGCAGGCCGGGAACCTCGTGCGACAACTGATTCAACGAACCACCGTGCCGTCGCGTGGCGCGTCGCGCGGCCAGAGAGGCGACCGTCGCAGCCGTGACGAAGGCGAGGATGAAGGCGAGCTTGAAGGGCACGCGTAGCCGATCCTGATTAAGTACGTCTAACACTTTTCACGGTTTGCGACTGCCACGGTCGAGCAGTCGCTCAGTTCCCGAGGGCTGTTCTTGGAGATAGAGCCCGGTCACACCCTCGACCCGTTTGGAATACACCAGCCACTTGCCATCTGGCGACAAGCCGCGGTCGCGGGTAGTCCGGTTGCTCTCCTCGGGCTGCAACGCGCGGGCGTCCAGTCCATCGGGTGTGACGCTGACCAGTTGCTGTGCTTGCGTTCTGCGACGGACAAAGTCCCGTGGTGCTTCGGTCGGCAGTTTCTCGATGCACCTGCACGGCACCTTTCAAAACATCCGCCTGCCCGTCGGGGGCATTGTTCGTCGCGTACACGTCGTAATACAGGTAGCGCCCGTCGGCAGACATGGTGGAACGCAAGGGCATCTGCCCTTCGACGCCCTTCAACAGCGTGGAACCGGCGCCGCCGTCCCGGTGGTACATGACGAGTGCTTTAGGAGTGCCGCTTTGGTCCTGCGTCACGACGATGTACTGGTTATCCGGAGTCCAGTGCGGAAAAGCCATGCGCGTTTGCGGTGCAATGGCTACTGCACGCGCATTTCCTCCATCGGCGTCCATGACCCACAGGTTGTTGTCGCCGCCGGCGCGATCGGAGATAAAGGCGATCGACTTGCCATCGGGTGAGATCCGCGGGTGGAAGTTGGACGCGACACCAGAGCTCTGCGTGAGGACCACCGCATTCCCGCCGGCCGCTGGCATGCGGTAGATATGGCCCAGCAAGTCGAAGGCAATCCATGAGCCATCGCTGGAAAGATCGACTGAAGTCCAGGTCCCTTCGCGGGTGGTGAACTCGATGAGCCGAGTGCGTCCGCGTGGCGCGGTGGCGTCCCAGGTTGCGGCCGATGCCGATTGCGCGGGCTGTGCCGTCAGATCGGCAATCGAAAGAGCGCTGAGCAGGTATGTGCCGAACGCGAAGCGGAGCTGCATGTGACTCGACTCGTTGGAAGAAGATTCATGCATGCCGTCGCGACTCATGGACGAGCGCAAACGGTGAGGCTACGCCAAAGCAATCAGATCGCGATGAAGGTACGTTGCGGGGTTGCACGATGGCTAGTCTCGCGCAGTGATGCTCGGCTGCGGGTAGCCACAATGCGTGGCGTGCGCCTCGTGCCATTTCAGACGTTGAGCCGGCGTCGCGCGTTCAGGCGTTCGATGCTTCGCATTCCGCAAGGCGCTGTTGGCAGCAACGTGTCGTTAGACACCCGCGGGTACAGTACAGGGACATGGTTCACACTTGTCCGGGGACATGGTTAACACTTTCCGAATCCCCTTCGGAGAGACGGCGATGCCCTGGCAGGAGACCGATCCCATGTTTGAGCGGCATCACTTCGCGCAGGACCTCGCGAGCGGGCAGTGGACGATGACCGAGCTCTGCGCGCGCTACGGCATCAGTCGCAATACCGGGTACAAATGGCGCGAGCGCTTCCTGTCGCTCGGCGTACGCGGATTGGAAGAGCACAGTCGTGCGCCGCTCTCGTCTCCAAACGAGACGCCACAAGCGACGATCGCCCTGATTCTCGCCGAGCACAGCCGCTACGGCTGGGGCGCGCGCAAGATCCTGAAACGGTTGCAGTCGACGCATCCGCGGCTCGTCCTGCCGGCCCGCAGCACGATCTTCGACATCCTCGCCCGGCACGATCGGGTGCGACGCCGACGGTCGCGCACACACTGGAAGCATCCGGGCGCGACGCCATTGCAGACGACGGCGCCGAACCCAGTGTGGACGATCGACTTCAAAGGGCAATTCCGTACGCGCGACGGCGTGTACAGCTACCCGTTGACCATCGTCGATCATTTCAGCCGATACCTACTGTGCTGCCAGAGCTTTCCCGACGTGAAGGCGCAGGGCGTGCACCGCGAGTTGCGGCGCCTCTTCCGAACGCACGGCTTGCCGGACGCGATTCGCAGAGACCATGGGGCGCCCTTTGCCTCGCACGGCATTCATGGCCTGAATCGCCTCACCGCGTGGTGGTTGCAACTCGGCATCGTCCATCAGCGCATTACCCCCGCGAGTCCACAGGAAAACGGCGCGCACGAGCGCATGCATCGGGTGCTGAAGGCGAAAGTCACCACGCCCGCAGCGGCAAACGCGAAACTCCAACAGCGCGTGTTCAACACGTTCGTGCAGACCTACAACGAGGTGCGGCCCCACGAGGCGCTCAATGACGAGACCCCCGCCTCGCGTTGGCACCCATCCGCGAGGCCGCTGCCGTCGCGCATCACCCCACCGGCGTATCCTGGCCACTTCGAAGTCCGTCGCGTCAGCACGGCGGGCACGTTCCGCTTACACAATGGCCAGCAGTTCTTAACCCAAGCACTCAACGGCGAGATGATTGGTCTCGAGGAGGTGCAGGACGGCGTCTGGAACGTGATCTACTACGAAACGCTGCTCGGTCGCTTTGACGAGCGTTCCCGCACCATCACCGGCGCGCCATCTCTCAAGAAGGACTGTTAACGATGTCCCCGGACAAAGTGTCACCTATCTTCCCGACTGTTCACTCAACTAGTACACCAGTATCGGCGTACGCGCTGCCAATCGTCCGCCAAGTCGCAGTTCGAGCCGCAAATTGCCCGCTCGCGCTGGAACGAACTCGAAATCATAAGTCTCGCCCATGCTCATCCGCTGAATCGCAATTCGCGGCACCCTGTAAGGTGCCGGGAGCTCAGCGCCGTCCTTCGCCACCGGAGTCCACTCCACCACCTGCGCATCGGGCACACCGGTGAACGCGCTATCGGCGCGTGCGGTGAGCGTGACGTTGATGTACGGAAACTCATTCTGCAGGGCAATCAAACGCACTCGATACTTCTGCCCCGCGCGAAGCCTAAGCGTGTCGGGATTGATCTTGCCGTTGATCTCGAACGGCCCGTTATCGCGATGCCGTGCCAGCTTGAAGAGGGACGTGACGTCGAGTGTTGTGTCCGCTGGGGCGGCATCGCGGACAATCAATGGGCCGACAAGGCCAGCGCGCTGTTGGCGCGGCTCGTCAACATGCGAGTGATACATGAAGGTGCCCGAGCGCGGCGGCGTGAAGCGTGCGACAAACGAATCGGCGGGCGCGATAAGTGGACTAAGCCGCATACCGGCGCCGGAGAATCCGGGGACGCCGTCGGCATAGCTGTCGAGTTCAATGCCGTGCCAATGGACCGAAGTGGGCTCATGCATCTTATTGACAATCGTGATCGCAACTGGCTCATCGCGGGTCAGGCTGATGGGCACACTGAGCCCAGGCCAAGCCTCGGCGCGACCGTTCGGGCTGCGGGGATCATCGAGGACGAAACGCAGAGAAGGCTGCGAGTCCGGGAACTCAGGATCCTGGATGGCCACGAGACGAAGTGTTCGTCGCGCAGCGGGCGCGTCCGTCGCGCGCGTGCCGCGACCGTCGCGCACCACGATGCCCGTGATCAGTCCCGCCATTGCGGTCGCCGCGTGGTTCCTCGATTCCGCGTGACTGACCCGGGCAGGCCACTCGCCAATGCGGTCGACGCCAGCCGTCGGCGATTCACCGCCGAGTGGGCCGTGAGGAACGACGTGATCGGCGAAGTGACAGTGGAAGAGCCAATTCCCCGCGCGTTCCGGCACCCACGTCATCGACATGCCCGCGAACGCCGCGAGGCGGGCGGTCACCACCCGCGGGGACGGCGGCTCCATAGCACGCAGGCTCGCCGATGATCCGTCCACCGCATCGACCGAGTAATAGAACCCGTGGAGGTGCATCGGGTGTCCGTCGGTGGTGAGGTTGATGACGCGCCAGCGCACCGAATCCCCGACGGTCGCAGCGAGTCGCTCCGTGCTCGGCCATGATCGTCCATTGATCGCCCACACGGATCGTTCGTAGAGCGGGATACCGATTCGCCCGATCTGGCCGTCGGACGCGACCTGGATCACGAAGATGCGATCGCGCGGTCGCCGATTGCTGCTCGCCGAATCAACCACCAAGGCGCCCGCGAGCATCCCGCCGACGCGGAGTGCTCGACCGAGGGTGGTGCTGGTCGTGGCGCGGTAAAAGAAGTTGCCGGCGTGCGCAGGTCGCACGCGCAGCGTGCCCGCAGAGCCGGGTGGGATGACGACGGAGTCGCGCGTGTCACCAATGTCGATTGAATAGGTGAGTGTGTCGTTTGCCAAGGCATTTCGCACCGAGACACGAATCTCGGTTCCCTGAGCGACGCGAATGAGCGGCCCGGGAACTTGCGGTCGCTTTCCGGGCTCGGCGAAGGCTTCGACCGGAATACCGGGCCGTGCGTCGCCGTCCGGGTGCCACATGGCGAGCGCCGCGACCAGTTCGATTTCCAGTACTCCACCTCGCAGGCGGCCCGCGGGAGTCGTGTTCGGATTGGCGATGGCAACGGGGAGGGCGGCGCGGGGCGCGACCGGCGAGACCGCGAGCGCTGCCGTGAGCGTGAGCGCCAGCGTTGCGAGGAGGATGGGTCGTTGCATCGTCACGATGAGTGCCCGCAGGTCACGGCGTGCTCCCGGCCGGGGCCGTTCCGAGGAGTCGCATCCAGTTTGTCAGTCCGTAAATGCGTATGGCGGGCGCTGTGCCGCCGCTCAACGCCTTGACCATCACGAAGCCCGACTCACCGAGCACGTCGTAGTTGGAGTGCGTGCCGTCGCGCAGGTACACGTCGGCGAACAGCGCGTCGCGACGCACGACGCCGAGCGACGGTGATTCCGTGATCGTCGCCGCCATCATGGTTGGCGCGGCCGACCGGCCGTCTGAAGTCGACTGGCCACTGCGGAAGTACACAATGCGGCCGTTGCGTGACCATATGGGCTCGCTGCCGCCGTCCGCCGAAATCTGGACCAACGGACCAGGACCCGGAATCGGTGTGACGAACACCTCCAACCGCCCGGATTCCCCCGACGAGAACGCCAGCAGCCGGCCATCAGGTGAGACGCGCGGCCCCGCGACAGCAGCTCGTTTGGTAATGAGCGGACGAGCCACCGTCAGCGATTCCGTCGGTGCCATCGTGAGGGTGCTTGGCTGGTTGACGTCCGGCCCCACGTTGCCGCGGCGCAGAACTGACAGGCCCCGACTCGGGCCAGGCGCGAACTCTACCGAACCGCCACCGCCCAGTACCTCTTCCGTGAACTGTGCGATTGATGCCGCAGGCGCACTGAGATCCGCTGGACGCCGCTGCAGGATCGCGGAATCGCCGCCCGGATAGCCGAACCAGTAAACGTGCGAGCCGTCGTGCGACCATTCCGGGCGGCGGGCATGGGACTCCGATGTCAGCAATGTGCTGACGCCGGAGGCGATGTCCAGCAGGGAAATACGCCCCTCACCGAGCGGGCCGCCGATGGTGACGGCCACGCGTCGATTGTCTGGGGCGACGCGCGGATTGCTGAACATCTGCGGATCCCGCGTGAGCGGGCGCTCGACGCCCTGACGATCCACTGACACCAAGTGCGAGGGTTCCGCCCCGAGTCTGGCGCCCACCGAAGTGTTCCACGCCACCGTGCCGTAGCGGGACACGGCAAAGCCGACCGACGAAGCGTTGCCAGGCATCCGGACATCCTGCAGCAGCAGCGTCGGAGGTCCCGTGATGCGCCGTCGCTTGAGCGAGAATGGCGCCGCGTACACCTCGCCCGGTGACCGTCCAAAGAGTACGTGGCCGGGTTCGACGTACCGGGCGTTGGCACCGCTCGTCTCGAGGTCTTCAAACTTGCCGTCAGCGATGGACACTGTGGCGAGACGCGGTGTCTGCGGTCCGGTCGCTGTGCTCCAAAAGGTGACCAGCACATGGGTTCCACCGGGCAGTGCCTGAGGAGACGAGACGCGGACGATGCCGCGCGTGGAGTCCGGCGACATCAGCCGGCGCGGCTCGCCTCCCTCGCTCGGCACGATCCACACGGCGTTGCGACGCGTGAAGAACACCTGTCGACCATCGGCACTCCAGCTGGGCGCCACGGCCGAATCCACCACGAGCCTCGAGGATCCACCAGCGGCTGGCACGATGCGAACGGCGTTGGCCGCGAAGTTGTTGGCGCCAGGACGCTGCACCTCCTGGAACAGCAGCCATCGATCATCGGGAGAGAAGCTCGGCGCGGTGCCGCCTTCCGTACCACGCACCGGAACCGCGACGACATCGTCGAGCCGTCGCACGTAGATCTGCGATCGCGCTTCCCTTCGCGCACCAACAATGGCCAGCCGCTCGCCGTCCGACGACAGTGCAAGCTTCTGGGAGTTGCTGATGGGCACGAAGACGCTGTCCGGCAACGCGATGTCGAACTTCGCCGCAGGAGCAGGTGGCGCCTCTCGCGGCATACCGTTCCACGCCGCCGTGCCGATGGCCACGGCCGCGACGCCCCATGCGAGGAGTTCTCGCTGGTTCCGGCGAGTGCCGCCGCGTACGGCGCCGGGATTCGGTTGGGCATCGCGCGCGACACCGGTGGGGCGCGCGGTGTTCGCATCGACAAGTGCGGCGGAGTACTGCGCCGCGCTCGCCTGCCGATCCGCCGGCAGCTTGGCGAGTGCCGTGAGTACCGCATGCTCCACGTGCGGTGGCACGGTGGTCCGCGTTTGCGCAATCGGTGCGGGCGGCACCGTGAGCACGCGCGCGACAATCGCCTGCGTCGTCGCCCCGCTGAACGGCGGCTCGCCCGTGAGCATCTCGTACGTCACGGCGCCCAGCGCATACACGTCGCTGCGCGCGTCCACCGTCTTCTCGCCCATCGCCTGCTCGGGACTCATGTACTGCGGCGTGCCGAGGCTCAGTCCCGTCTGCGTCATGCGCTGGCCGCCCGCCTGTTGCACGGCCAGCGCGATGCCGAAGTCGGCCACCAGCGCGTGCCCGCCCTGCAGCAGAATGTTCTCCGGCTTGATATCCCGATGGATCACGCCGCGCTCGTGCGCGTGCTGCAACGCGTCGGCCACCTCGCGGGCCAACTGCACCGCGTCGGCAATGGGCAATTGTGTCTCGCGAGCGAGGCGCGCCCGCAGCGTCTCGCCCTCCACATACGGCATGACGTAGAACAACTGGCCGTCGGCGGCGCCGCTGTCGAACAGCGGCAGAATATGCGGATGCTGCAGGTTCGCCGTCGTCTTGATCTCGGCCAAGAACCGCTCGGCGCCGAGCACGGCAGCGAGTTCCGGATGCAGGACCTTTATCGCGACCTGGCGCGCATGGCGCACGTCGCGCGCCAGGTACACGGTGGCCATGCCGCCGCGGCCCAGTTCGCGTTCGATGAGGTAGCGATCCGCGAGGGCGGCAACGAGCCGTTCCGGGATGGCCGTCATGCCATGTGTAAGGCGGGGGAGGTCGACTCGCGCATGGGCGAGAAGCTAGCAGCAAATCCGCGCCGGACGCGAGCGGCTCAGTGTGGCCGGGTGGTCGCCCCGAGTGGGGCCGCGTCGGCGCACAAGGATGCCGTCTGGCGAAGCGCTCGCCCCATTGTCGCCGGGTACCGCTACACGGCGAAGCTTTGGGACGTGACTCCTCCCACCCCGTTGGATCAGCTGCAGTCGGCCCTCGCCGGCCGCTACGCCGTCGAGCGCGAGATCGGCGCCGGCGGAATGGCGACCGTCTACCTCGCCCGCGACCTCAAGCACAACCGGCGCGTGGCCCTCAAGGTGCTCAAGCCCGAACTCGGCGCGGTGCTCGGCGTCGAGCGGTACTTGAGCGAGATCCAGGTGACCGCGAACCTGCAGCACCCCAACCTGCTGCCGCTGTTCGACAGCGGCGAGGCGAACGGGCTGTTGTTCTACGTGATGCCCTTCGTGGAAGGCGAGTCGCTGCGCGCGCGGCTTGATTGTTGACGCATCGCTTCCACTGGGTGGCGGTCGGGTGGGAACCATCGACTCCTAATCGCACGCGATGTCGGCCAGGGAGACTTTCAACGTCAACCGCTGCTGCATCCGCTGCGCCGCGTCGCCGAAGCAATTACGGGTCGGGGCAGGTGTCCCGAATGGGCTCGAATAAGAGTCATTGCTGGACGATGCGGAGGGAGGGACTTCTGCAAAACAATTCCGTCGAATGCTCAGCGCACCTTGCGCGCCGGCAGATCCTGCCCGCCCTGGCGCAGCAGGAGGCCAGCCACCTGGCCCGTCGCATCGCGCGTCATGACGACGGTCGCGTTAACGACGCGCGGAAAGAGCGTATCCCTCGCTGCGGCATACAAACGCACCTTCGACTGGCCGGACGGTGTCATGTGCAGTAATCCGTCCTCGAGCGACATCGTGAACGTGAGCTGAGGCGATTCATAGACGCCCACGTACTGCGCCAGCACATCGCGCGGGAGCGTGATGTCGGTGCGCGCGGGCGGGGGCGCGTAACCCGCGCGGCGCCGGCTCGGCGACCGCGTCCCACTCGTACGCCCGCTGGATGCGTCGGCCCAACTCGGCGGCCAGCGCGCCACCGCGATCGGCATTCGTCATGATGGCAAATCCGTATCCCTTGCTGCGGTGCGCGCGCAGCTGGCACTGGAACCCCCAGTTCGAGCCACCGTGACTGAAATACCATCCTTGCCCCAATTTCTCGATCGTGAATCCGACCGCGAAATCACCCACGCCGACGGGGGTCAGCATTTCCAACACGGACGCGCGCGACAGCACGCGGTTCGAGGCGCCCGCCGCTGACTTCTGCACCTCGATGGCAAACCGTGCGAGGTCCGACGAGGTGGTCCAGAGGCCCGCGGCAGCGAGTTCCGGATAGACATGCCACTTGGCGCCCCGTGGCTTCCCCTCACCGTCGTGCGCGCGCGCCGCGTTGCGGTCTCGGGCCGGCGGCAACGGCTGTTCGTAGGTGCTGTTCACCATGCCGATGGGTCGGAGCACGTCATCCCGCAGCACGTCCGCAAACGGGCGCTTGCGGGCATCGCTCAGCGCCAGCTGCATCAGCGTCACGCCGCCACCCGAATATTCCATGAGCGTACCCGGCGCACGCTCCATGAAGATGCGGCGCACATTCGACGGCGGCTGTCCCTCGAGAATCTGCACGACTGTGGGCAGCTTCCCGGCGGGATCATATCCCGGAAACCCGAAGCCGTCGCCGAGTCCGGAGGTATGGCTCGTGAGCCCGCGCGGCGTGACGGGCCGCTCCGTCGTGAAGCCCTGGCAATCCAGCTTCCATGAGGTGAGGATGCGATTGATGTCGGTGTCGAGGGTGAAGAGACCGTCCTGCACCGCCTTCATCACACCCATCGCGGCGACCGGTTTGCTGATCGACGCGGCCTGGAACATGGTTTCCGCATCGACCGGCGCGCCGGTCTCGACATCTCGCGTGCCGTAGCCTTTGGCCCAATGAATCTCGAAGTTGTGAATGACGGCAACACTTACGCCAGGCACCTTGAAGCGTTCCATGAGTTGCGCGAGTGTCAGTGCGCCCAAATCGTTCGGACCGGCGCCAGGCTGCGCCGCTTCGATGCGCGCCATCAGCGCAGCCGTTGGGCGATCCTGTGACAGGACACGACTCGGGGCAACCCCCAACGAGACTAGCGCTATCAGTACCGTGAATCTGCTATTCATCGAATCGTTGGTTGGTGTGTGGATGCTGCAGAACGCTGGCTCTGCTGCAGCGCTCTCATGAAAGTGCGCGCGCAGCACGCCTTCCACACAGCGCTGACAGCAGCAACGCGTCGTTATGCGGCAACTTCGACGTACGTGGCCGACGTGGCGCCGACCGGAATGGGCAGGCCCGCGTCGCGGAGACCCTCCAGATGCAGCTCGCTCGCCTCGCGCATCGCGCGTGCCACGTCTGCCTGTGACGCGCCGGCAGCGATACACCCGGAAAGGTCGGGCGAGTATGCCGAGTATCCCGTCGGGGTGGCTTCGATAATGATCAGGTAGCGGTGCACGCGTTACTCCTTGCCCGGGGTCTTGAGCCCTGCCTGCTTCAATATGCTATTCAAAGTACCCGGCGCGAGGTCGTCATTGCCAGAGCCCGCCACGGTGATCACGCCGGACTCTACAGGATGCCGGATGCCGGAATTGCTGATGGCTGCCGCGTGTGCGAACCAGTACCCACCCGTCTGCAGCGAGCCAGCGCAGCACGTCGCGTACTTTCACCCTGCACCTCTCGGCCAGTGGAATGACACTGCACGCGTTTGCAGTCAACGCGCGATACGGCAACATTCAGCCTCGCCGTCGCCAATGCTACGATCATTCTATTGCAGCATAACGCGACAGCGTTCTGCCGCAGCGCTCCCAACAATCTGCGCGCGCAGCGCGCATTCCGAAATGCGCTGACGGCAGCAACGCATCGTTAGCGAGCCCAGTGGCGGTGTATCCCAAATCTGCAGCATCAACGACAATATCCCCGATTGATGTTAGGCGCAAACGGACGTGCAATGGCACGCGAGCGACGTAACTCTGGCGCGCCACCATTGCGCTCGCACGTCGTAGTCACGGAGTCTGTCGTAAGGCGGTGCGCAGAAGGCACGACGCCCCACGGGCTCGCTCGCGCAGCTCACGTGGCCGCACCAGGTGATTGGTCAATCTGCGTCGATGGGAACCACTGACCATCGCTTCGGCATACGACAAGTTGGGCCTGGGCGCGGGCATCGCCACGCAGCGGGGCCAAGCTCCACCCGACCTGTAGGACACCATACTGCTGTGTCCACATTCGAACGGCGGCCAACGAATAGACTTCGGTCTCCTGCTCAAATTCGAGCAGCACGTCGGTGTCGTCGGTCAACCCCAGCTGAAGAATGAAGCGGTCGAGACCCGCGGAAAAATTGGACAGCACCTTCTCCCCCCAGCGCCGCCGGTCGCCAGTCAGTTCGTGAAGCAGCGTCAACGCGACGACGCCTCGCGTCGTCGTGGGAGCCAACAGTGCAGGTGACGGCAGCGACACGAGAAATGGGACAATTTCGGCCCGCGGGATCAGCTCCCACGACGGAGTAAAGGAATAGGCGTCCTCGCCAAGCACCGGAGCATCCGCTCGCTTGCATGTGCGGAGAATTGACGCCATCGGCTCTTCCATTCGGAGCAACGCATACGCAAGTCGAGCGGCGTCAAAACGGACGGCGTGGTCCATCGCGACAGCAGCTGTCATCGTCTACTCCTCTCAGGTTGACCACCACTTCACCGCTAGAAGCAATCTCGGCCGACGCGTGCAACACGACTGTCACACGAGGCGATGCACACGATGCCCGCGAAAGTTTTTCACGAATTGCCTCGCTAACGCCTATTCAACTGCAGGGGGTCACTGCAGGCAGCGTGTTATCCTGCGGACTTTGCAGCATAGCACTTCCCCGAGTTCCCCGGAGCTGGGAGCAGTCGTTTCCGCAGCAACAGGTTGTGCAGCCGACGCCCGACTCGCTGCGTCGAGTGATGCTGCGAATAATGCTGCATAGCACACGCTATCGTTGAGAGCGCGCCTACCCGCCCCTTCTACGTGAAAGACTTCGCCGTCTACAAACTCCCCACGGCCCGCCGCGCAACCACCGCGACGGACAGCCTGCGGACAGCGCGTGACTCCTACGGGCGACGCACACCCCCGCTGAACCACACCCCATTCGGCGCATCCGATCGCGCCGCCGCGATATCCGGCCATCCATCGCCATCCAGATCGCCGATGGCCAGCCCGTACACCGCGCCCTTCCCGTCATTCCACGTCGAAGACACGAACTTCAATGCTTTCCCTGCACCCTGATTGAAATAGATCACGCCCGGCGCATTGTCGTTGCCGACAACAATATCCAGCGTGCCATCCTTGTTGAGATCCGCAATGCCAATGGAATACGGCGCACTGGCGGCCGTGCCCTGCATGACCGGCTCGGCGAACGCGCGAGCGCCCTTGTTTAGGTATATGAACAATCCCGTCTTCGCATCACCGACCACAAAGTCCGTCGCGCCGTCGCCGTCGATGTCCGCCGCCGCGGCCGCGCGAATGGTTGAACTGGCCGGACCGATGCGCGTGGGCGGCGCCGAGAACGTGCCACTGCCGTCGTTCCAGAACAACAGACTCTGTCCGCCGTCACGATGCGGGACCAACAAATCAATCTTGCCGTCGCCATCGAAATCCGCCGCCACAATGATAGTGGCTGACTGCGTGGGCAGTGCGGTGCACGATGGGAACGCGCCCTTGCCATCGTTCAAACACACGAAGCTTGGTCGAGGCTTGGTGGAGTCGCTGCCGCGATTGGCGGCGATGAGATCGGGACGACCGTCACCGTTCACATCGGCCACTGTGACGTAGCGTGTAGACCAATCCGCCTCTCCGAACGTGCTGGCCACGCGAAAGTAGCCTTTGCCGTCGTTGAGATACACCAGCTTGCGATCGGGTCGATCGTTGCTGACCACGAGATCGAGATCACCGTCGCCGTCGAGATCGGCCAACGCCGCCGTATACGTGCGGTCTGGCGCATCGGCCACGGGGTCGCTGGTGAAGTGTCCCTTGCCATCATTGCGCAGCACCAGATTGTTCAGCGGCCAGTGGCGGCCCTTGGCCAGCACGATATCCAGGTCGCCATCGCGATCGACATCACCCAGGCTCACGCCGGCCGATGTTTCGCCTTGCGCTTCGAGCAGCAGGACACGCTCGAAGGTACGGGGTTCGGCGATACGCGACGTGGGCACCGACTGCGCGGAGATCGACGACGACCACATCAGTATCAGTGACGCCGCGATAGGGCTGGTGGCACTTGCGGTGAAACGCATGCGAGTCCTTCGACCAAAGAGTTGACAGGGCATCCGGACTATGGCGCTTGACGCCGAGGCACACCCACCCATCGCTCACACAAGCCGACGGACGCGACCAGTCCCACGGTCACCAGCAGTGCCCGCCACGTCTCCCACATCACCCACCCTCTTACCAACGACTGCAGTCGTGCCGCATCGTACGTCGTACCGCCGATGTACTCGTTGATGGGCACAAAATAGCGAATGGTCCATACTGCATATGCTACAATGACCAGCAGGGGGACCGCGGCGATCCAACGCGTTTTGCGCGCGGACCAGGTGAGCGGGATGGCCAGCATCGCCAGCAGGAGCGTCGGGTACAGCACTCGCTCGAAATAGACGCCCGGACCGCTGCGCGCAAAGAAGTCCCGATAGCGCGCCACATCGGCGACATCGCCGGAGCGCCAGTTTGGGACCACCGCGGTGACTTCGTACAGGTGCCCACCGAGGAAGAAAGCGTAGCCCAGCACCAGCCCCCAGAGTACCCAGCGTGTGATTCGCACGTGCCTCACCTTGTCTCGCCGCTGCTCAGTGAATTCGCTGTACCGGAACGCCAGAATATGCGACGCCGGCCTCAAGCGCGGTATGCTTGGGCACGACACTGAGCGGACCGACCTGCGTCCCCGCCCCCGTCGACACGTCGATGCCGATGACGCTGCCAATCCCAATCACCGTACCGGCGCCGAGGCGGACGCGGGCCGTCTTCAGCAATCCGCGCTCAACGATGTGCCCGGAGATGTGCGCGTCCGACCCGACCACGACGCCGTCGCCAAACTCGAGCAGATTGTGGTCCATCAGGGAGAGGCTGTTTACCCACACCAGATGTCCGATCTTTGCGCCATTGAGCCGCATGTAGAAGCTCCAGAACGGCGTCGCCCGAAACGCCGGACCGGCGAACACCCGAACCACGTGGATCGTCATCAGGTATCGTCCCCAGTCCAGCACTGGCCAGCTGAAGTCAGACAGTCGAAGTTCCACATGTTCCGGCGTGCGCCATCCAAGGAGCCTGGTGGCGAAGGCGGAGTACAACATGAGGGAGAGCGCGAACGTCAGGTACAACGGCACGAATGCGATGGCATCTAGCGCGAGCCGTTTCCACAACGGCACGCTCCAGATGGACTGCCAATGCAGGAACGCCACCACCGGCAGCAGCGCGAGACCAAGCAGGACCGTTTCAAGCATCACCACCGACAGGCCGCCCCACACCAGGCGGGTTCCCCGACGCCATGACGTATTCAACGACGCAGTCGATGTCACTGGACAGTACCTCCCACGAGTCTATACCGCTTTCCCGGACGGATGATCCGGCCCGACTGCATGTGCAGGGCGAGGGACCGCCGCTCATCTATATCCCGGGGTTGGACGGTACCGGTCTGCTATTCTACCGCCAGGCGCGGTTACTTGCGCACCGTTTTCGCGTGATCACGTTCCGGTTGCGCGATGAGGCGCAGGACATGGAGACGCATATCGCCGACGTGGCGCGCCATCTCGACCGTGCGGTGCCGGATGGCACGCCCGCGGTCGTCGTTGGCGAGTCGTTCGGTGGCGCACTGGCCATGAGTTTTGCCCTGGCACATCCGCACCGGGTGCGCCAATTGGTCATCCTCAACTCGTTTTCACGCATTGCACCGCAATTCAAGCTGCACGTGGCCATTGCCGGCATGAGTCTGGTCCCCTGGCGAACCATGCAGTTCGCGCGTCGGCTTACCGCCTGGCGCCTGCAATCGCCGCACACGCACCGGGACGAGATCAAGAAATTTCTCATGCTGACGTCCGGCACCACGCAGCGCGGGTATGTGAATCGACTGCGCATCCTCACGCGCTACGATATGCGAAAGCGATTGGCCGAGTTGCACGTCCCGACGCTGTTTCTGGCTGCCGACCAGGATCACCTCATTCCATCGGTCAAGCAGGCCACGTACATGTCGTCGCGTGCACCACGGGCCACCATGCGCGTGCTGGCAGGACATGGTCACGGGTGTTTTCTGGCACCGGATCTGGATCTGAACCTGCTGCTGCATGAGTGGGCGGACGACACTGCACTCCGATTGACCGGCGACGCACTTCAACCCGCGGAGTTTCGCCGACGAACCATTGTGTCTGGGTTCGCTGTGCTGGTTGCCCGCATCAGCCAAGCCCTCGTCTCCCTGGGTGCGGCAATCGTTCTGGCTCGCATGCTGATGCCGGACGACTTTGGCGTCTTTGCGATGGTCGTGCCACTGGGAATCATCGCTACGGGCCTGTCGGGACGCTGTTTTCAAACCGCCCTGCTGCAGCGCCCGGCGCTGACTGACGCGGACCTGGGCACGTTCTTCCGGTTCGCCGTGCGCATGAACCTGTTCATCGCGGCGAGTATGCTGGCTGCCGGTGTCGCGTTGTCCCGATTTTTCGACGAGCCCCGGGTGACCGGAGTGGCCGCCATGTGGGCAGCGCTCGTCTTCCTCCTCACGCTCACCACGTTTCAGGAAGCACTCCTCAAACGGCGCCTGCTGTTTCCCCGTATCACGCTGGTACAGCTCCTGGCGCTGGTACTCGGTGTCGCGGCGGCCGTGACGGCTGCCTGGCAAGGCGCGGGGTATTGGTCGCTCCCCATTCAACTGCTGGTCACTGAAGTGACGCGCGCCGTCGGCATCTTCGTGCTCAGCGACTGGCGGCCACGATGGGTCGCCCACTCCGCGCCTGACGACATAACCGAGTTGCGACGCGCCTGGCGCGCCCTCGGCGGACTGAATCTCGCCGCGTGGCTGAATGACCAACCCGATCTGCTGGCGGTGGGTCGTGTTGGCGGCGCCACCGTGCTGGGGTACTACGACACCGCCCGTCGTTGGTCCTGGTACCCGTTCGAGGAGTCGTTCCTCACTGTCGGACCTGGCCGTGTCGAGCCTCAGCAAGGTCCAAGGTGACGCCGCGCGGTTCACGCGGGTGGCAACTCGCGCCATTCTGGTGACGTTGACCGTTTCCATGCCGGCCATTGCGTTCGCCGCCGCCGACACGGCCAGTCTGGTGAAGGTCTTGCTGGGCGACAAATGGCTGCCGGCCATTCCGTTCATGCGTCTGCTGTGCATCGTTGCGTTCGTCGGATCACTGGCCCGCGTGACCCAGTGGATTCACTTGTCGAGGGGGAACGCCGCGCGCCTGGTGCGATGGTCAGTGTTCGTCCAGGCGCCGACGGTCGCATTGGCCGCGCTCATCGGGTACCAGTGGGGTGCGCTCGGCGTTGCCTCGGCCATGGCCATCGCGACCAGCGCGCTGGCGTTGCCCGCCGTGGCCTATGCCGTACGCGGCTCGCCGATCACGTTTCGCGTGATCATTGGCGTGGCTGCGCGTCCACTGGTCACCAGTGTCTGTGCCGCATTGATTGTGGCCATCGTCGGCGCGAGGCTGGGCGGTTCACCCGGGGCACTGCACCTTGTGCTTTCCTCCATCGTCTTCGTTATGGCATTTGCCGCGGTCTGGCTGGCTCTTCCCGGTGGGGTCGACAGTGCCCGGGCCCTGATGTCTGCCGTTCGGGATTTCCGGCCGGCGGTGGTGCCACTCGACTCCACGAAGTAACGCCCTCCGCGTGATCCCGTTCGCTTCCACCAAAGAGAGAAACGTTCGTCGCATGTCGGACCTGCCCATCCTGTCGTACTGTCGACCCGGAAGCGTCGAGGGGGTGCTGCACGCGTTGCAGCGTCGAGGGGCGCGCATCTATGCCGGCGGCACCGACCTGCTGGTTGCACTGCGTCAGCGACACGCCTCGGTGCGCACGGTCCGGGTACTGGTCGACATCAAGGGTGTTGGCGACGCCAGGGCATCACCGACGTCGGTGCGGAAATCCGGATCGGGTCGCTCACCACGGCGACTGAGCTCATCGCGAATCCCGTGGCCAAGCGACACGCCCGGGCGTTGGTTGAAGCGGCCGCGGAAACCTCCGCACCGCAGTTGCGCGCGCGCGGCACTGTTGGCGGTAATCTGTCCTCGGTGCATCCGGCGGCCGACCTGACGACTGCGCTGCTGGCACTCAGTGCCTCGGTTGAACTGGTCACGGCGAGTCCAGGCGCCACCATTCGTCTGGTGCCCCTGGCGGAACTGTTGGCGCGCCGCGGCGCGCGCGCCAATGGCAGGACATTCATCGTGGCCGTTCGTGTGCCCAAGTGCGGACACAGTGCGTTTGAGAAGTTGGGCACGAGGCATGCGTTCAGTCGGTCCGTCGTTGCGGTGGCAGTGGCCATTCGCGACGGCTTGCACTGTGTGTCGATTGGCGGTATCGGTGCGCGCCCGTTTATCGCGGGACGCGTCTCCACGTCGCTGGATGCCCGTGTGGCCATTGCGTCGGCCCTTGACGCCGAGTGCCGCGTCGTCGCCATACCCGGGAGTACGAACGCCCATCGGGATCTTGCCGAGGCGCTCATCGATCGCGCGCGCCGGCGAGCGTCGCGGGCACGGACACGAGGTGAGGCGTGAAGGTCTCACTTCAGGTGAATGACGAACTTGTCTCCAGGGAGATCGAACCCGGCACCACACTGCTGGAGATGCTGCGATCCGAATGCCAGTTGACGGGCACGAAGGACGGGTGCGCGGTGGGTGAATGCGGCGCATGCACCGTCCTGCTGGATGACCAGCTGGTTCCCAGCTGCCTCGTGCTCGCCGTGGAAGCGCAGGGACGACGGGTGACCACCATCGAATCCCGCAGCGATGAGCGGATTGAGCGCATGCGCGCGTCGTTCCTCGAATCGGGCGCCTTTCAATGCGGCTTCTGCACGCCTGGCATGATCATCGCCGCGAGTCGGATCCGGGCGGGCGCCAGCCCTTCGGCGATTCGCGCGGCATTGGCTGGCAACATCTGTCGATGCACCGGATACACCAAGATTGTGCAGGCCGTGCAGCGCGCCCACGAGAGACGCAAACACCGTGGCTAAGCCGTCTCGCCTGGGCAGCATTGGGCAACGCGTCCAACGGGCCGATGGCCCCGCGAAGGTTGCGGGAGCGGCCGTGTATCCGCAGGACCTCCCGGTTCCGCGCGACTGCCTGCATGTCGCCACCGTACGTGCGGATGTGGCCTGCGGAATGCTCACGCGAATCGACGCGAGTCGCGCACTGACCTATCCCGGTGTGCGGCGCGTGCTCACGGCCGCCGATGTCCGCGGTACCAATCGGTTCGGGCTGATTCATGCCGACCAGCCCGTGCTGGTGGAATCGCGCATCTGCGGCGCCTCTGATGTGGTGGCGCTGGTGGTGGCAGACACGGAGCGGGCGGCGCGTGAAGGCGCGCGGCGTGTAAGGCTGTCCATATCACCCGTGGTCGGTCTCTTCGACCCGTCGATGGCGCTCCACGCGGACGCTCCTGTTGTCCATGCCGATCATCGCGCGCATGTGCGACATCCCAACCTGGTGGCGGAACGGGCGATTCGGCGCGGCCTGGTGGCGCGCGCGTTTGCGCGCGCTGCCGTGGTGATCGTCGGCGACTATGACACCGGGTTCGTTGAACATGCGTTCCTCGCGCCGGAAGCGGGTGTCGCCTACCACGATGCTGATGGACGCCTGACGATCCATGTGGCGACGCAATGGCCCGAGGCCGATTTGCGGCAGGCGGCGGTGGCGCTCGGGGAACCCCGCGAACGATTGCGGCTCGTGCAGGAAACGATTGGCGGCGCGTTTGGCGGGCGGGAAGACGTTTCGTTGCAGATTCTCCTGCTGCTGGCCGCGCGCGAAATGGCGCGCCCGGTCCGCATGGTGTGGGATCGCGCGGAATCCACCCGCGGGCATGGCAAGCGCCATCCGTTTCGCATCCACCACGAGCTGGCCGCCGATCACACGGGTCGTCTGCTCGCGGCCCGTGTCGATGTGCTCATAGACGCCGGATGCTACGCCAGCACCTCCGCGCAACTGCTCGACAACGCCCTGGTGCATGTGTGCGGGCCGTACGACATCGCAGCGGTCGCGTTGAGCGGGCGGGCGGTGTACACGAACAACCCGTTCACCTGTGCGTTTCGCGGATTCGGCGCCAATCAGGTTGCGTTCGCGATGGAGCAGCAGATGAACAAGCTCGCTCACGCGCTGACCCTCGATCCGGGCGAACTACGCCGGCGAAACCACGTGCGAGCGCCGGGCACGTTCGGAGCGGGCTCGACGCTGGCCAGCAGCGCCGGATTGCCAAAGGCGCTGACGGTGGCCCGGCAACGGGCGCGGGCTCTCAAACTCCCGTCGGCGACGAACACGGTGAAGTTCGGACGCGGGCTGGCAAGTGCCATGAAGAACATCGGATTCGGGTTCGGATTCGACGATCATGCCACTGCGGTGGTGCACGTCATGCGTGACCGTGCGACCGTGCGGGTGGGCGCAGCCGAGGTGGGACAGGGAGTGGCCACCGTACTGGCGCAGATTGCCGGCGCAACGCTGGGCCTGCCTGTTGATCGCATTCGGGTAGAGTGGCAGGATACCGACGTGGCGCCCGATGCGGGCAGCAGTTCCGCGTCCCGCCAGACCATCGCGTCCGGGAATGCCGTGTTACGCGCCTGCGAGCGCGCGCGCCGTTCGATGTCGGCACGGGGCGGCCTGGCCGCGCTCCCGAGTGAAGGTCTTACCGCGCGAGCAACCTTCCGATTCCCGAAGACCCGGGCGCTGGGCGTGGGGCGCGCCCGACATGTGGCGCTTTTCGGGTGGAGCACCTGCATTGTGGATGTCGCGGTCGACGTCGACACGGGACAGGTCTCGGTGGTGCGTGTGGTGAATGCCGTTGACGCCGGGCGAGTGATCAACCCCGTGCAATTTGAAGGGCAGGTGGAAGGCGGTGTGGTGATGGGACAGGGCTACGCGTTGCAGGAGCGCTGCCGCGTAGAGCGCGGGATGCCGGTAGCGACCGGATTCGAGGGGTGCGGTGTGCCGACGTCGGTGGATGCGGTGCCGGTCATCGAGATCATCGCAGTAGAGGATCGCGCGATGTCGGGGCCATTTGGGGCGCGGGGGATTGGGGAAATCACCATGATCCCGATAGTTCCCGCCATCACGGCCGCCATTCATGATGCCTGCGGTGTGTGGATCGATACGCTGCCGGCATCACCGGAGCGTATTCGCGAGGCGCTGGCCGCACAGCGCAACCGAGCGCCTACGAGTGGGTAGCAGGCGCGCGGTCGTGACGCGCGAGTGCGACGCGGAATGATCGGTTGGGACGCCAATGGCTCCAGTGACGATTGCCGGCGCGTTCAACCGGACCGTCCGACACGGTGCGCCCGTCAAAATCCAACGCCAGCACTACCACCAGTGTGCGCGCGATCATGACCGCCAGCCCCGCGCCGAAGCAGGAGTGCGTTCCGTCGCTGAAGGGACAGTACTCCGACTTCTCGTACTGACGACCGTCAAATCGTTCCGGACTGAAGGTCTTCGGATCCGGGAAGACGGCCGCATTGTCGTGGCATTCGCGCACGCAAATGCGCAGCAGCCAACCCTTCGGAATACGGAACCCGCCAATTGACAGCTCCTCAATCACCTCACGATAGAAGTACTCGCTCTGATGCATGCGCAGCGTCTCATTCACGAAATTCGTGGCCAACGCCTCGACGCGTGAACGGCCGGCGGTATCCGGGCGGGCCGCCGCTCGCAGCAGGAGCGCGGTACCGGGATGGTCGAAATACTCCTTGAGAATCCATCCCAGTAGGCCGTGCACATTGCTGCGGGTGACATGGACCATCAGCACCAGGTTCCCCAGCAGGATCTCGTCATCCAGATGGGCCGGATCCGCGCGCAGGATTTCACTCAACACCGATCGCGCCGGCTGGTGGCCGTCCCGCAGCTGGATGCGGATGGTGTCGCCAACCTCGTAGAAGCAGCGAGTCAATCGGCTGAACGTGGCCACACGTTGTTCCGGCCGCCGTTCGGCAAATGCCCGCGGCGACCCGAGCGCGTTGAACAGCTGCTGCATCTCATCCAGTCGCGCATCGTCGATGGGAATGCCGAACATGACGCGCAGCATGCTCACCACGGCAATGCGCGCCAGGAAGTCCTGCGGATCGACTCCTTGCCCCTGGTCCTGTGCCATCATCGCATCGAGTTGTTCACGCATCACCACCGCCACCCCGTCACGGCACTCGGCCACCACGCGACCACTCAGCGCGGTGCGCAAGATGCCGCGATACCGCGCATGCTGCTCGTCGTGCATGAACTCGATGTAGTTCCCCGGCGACAAGCGACCGAACGGCAGACTCGGTGGAGCAAGTCGCTGTGCCTGCGTGGTCAACACCGCAAGTCCGATCGGCAGGTCGACGACACACACCACCGGTCGATGGAACTGCGCCATCTTGAAGACGGGTCCGAATTGCCTGGCCGCCCGGGCATAGAAGTCCTCCTGCGCAATCGCGTCCAGCGAGGTGGCAAGACTCAATGATCCGGGTGGAAGCTTGCGGTGCATGCCATAGCCAGGACGCGCCCGCAGGAAGACCATCACCATGCAGACCGCGGCCGCGACCGGAACGATCCAGCGCGCACGCTCCGACAGCGACTCGCTCCAGCGAACCAGCGCCATCGCGGCCCCAATGCCGGCCACCATCACCAGCGCCAGCCACGGTCGCGCTTCCACCTCGTCGCGCACGGGGCGCTTGAGTATGACGCGAATGGCCGGGACCGCGGCCACCAGCAACAGCAACCACCGGATGGCCGTGTCGGCCGTGAGGTTCACGCCGGCATACCGGAGGGAGACTGCATGCCGGTACCCTTCCCGCGCGATGTCACCGTGACGTGCAGTTGCAGGCTTGGGCGCCAGAGCCCCCAATGTCTGTTGATGCGCCACGCAGCACCATCCCGCACGACCGCCATGTCGTAGCCAAGCGCCGCTTCCCGGACAAACGTCTTGGCGATTTCGACGGCGATATCCGCGCCGAGACAGGCGTGTTGGCCCGCGCCGAATGGACAGAAAGACTCATGATCGTATTCCCCAGTGACAAATCGCTCGGGCCGGAACTCTCTCGGCGACGGGAACCGCACAGGATGTTCGTGCGCCTCGCCCAGACACAGACGCACCAGCCAACCGGCCGGCACCATGTACGGTCCGATACGCAGATCGCGTGCGGCGACGCGATAGACATAGCGATTCTCATGCAGGCGAATCGTTTCGAGCACGAAACTGGTGGCCAGTGCGTCCAGCCGCGCCGGGTCGCCTTCGGTGGCGCGCAGTTGCATGGCCCACCGCGGGTCTTCCGCCAGACGCTTGACCAGCCAGCGCAGCAGGCCGCGCACCATGATACTGCCTTCCTTCACCATGAGAATCAGGTTGCCGATGACCGTCTCATCGGGTGCCTCCGTTGGGTGCGCCCGCACAATGGCGGACAGGACCGAGTGATCGTGCGCGTTTTCGAGCGACGACCCGCGGGCATCATCCGCCAAGGGCACGGATGGCGGTGTACAGCGCCTCGTAGGTCTGCTGCGTGACGCGGGGCGTGGGCAGGAACAACTCCACCGGGCGCAGCAACTGAATGAAGAGCGACTCGAGCTCGGCGCTGGAATCGCTGTCACGCGACACGCCAAGGACGCCTTGAATGAGACTGGTCATTGTCACCGGCAACAGGAACGGCTCCGGGTGGACGCCCGCCGAGCCGGACTGTCGGGCCATCTCCGCAAGCTGTCGACTGGCGGCGAGCCTGATGGTGGGCTGGCATTCCGCCAGCATGGCATTCGTGAACCCCGCCGCCAATATGCCACGGTACTTTGCGTGCACGTCACCGTTCATGTACTCGACATATCCGCCGGGGACGAGACGGTTGAACGACCAGTCTGACTGGCCCAGGGCGTCATCGTCCCGATGCAGGAGCTGCTGCGCGATCGTCATGTCGGTGACACACACAACGGGACGATGGATCTGCCGCATCTTGAACACCGGGCCCCATTGCCGCTCGGCGCGCGCGTAGAAGTCGTGGTCGCCAATGGCGTCCAGCGACGTCGCCAATCCGAGTGAACCGGGCGGGAGTCCGCGCGACATGCCATAGCTGGCGCGCGCGTGGAATGCGACGACCAGTGCGCCGATCACTACGATCACCACAAGGCTGCGCCGGAAGATATCCGAGTGGAGACTCACCCGGACGACCACCGCCAGTACCAACACGGCCGCGCCGACCGCGAACACGCCCAGCGCGGGATGTGCACGGAATTCGCGCCGCACGGGTTCCTTGAGCAGCACGCGCATCACCGGCGCCGCCGCGACCACCAGCGCGAGCACTTCCAGCCACAGTTCCATGTTCGAGATGATGTTCATCGACCGAACGCGTCGGCATGGTGCTCCGACCCGAGCGGCGTGACCACGATCTGTCGTTTGGCACTGGGTCGCCAGTGATGACGATGTCGAGTCCCGCGCTCGAGCGGACCATCGCGCACCACGCGCCAGGAATATCCGTGGCAGAGTTCTTCAACGAGAATGCGGCCGAGGAAGTGCACCAGTGGAACACCCAGGCAGCCGTGCCCGTCGGCGCCAAACGGGGAGAACTCGCTGCGGCCGAATGCGCGTCCAATGAAACGGTCAGGATCGAAGCGGTCGGGATTCGGGAAGATGGCTGGGTCCCGGTGACTCTCGGCGATGCACAGTCGCAGCAGCCACCCGGCGGGAATCGTATAGCCTTCAAACGCAATCGGGCGAACGATGCGGCGATACAGGAACTCACTCTGTTCCATACGCACGGTTTCGAGCACCACCCGCGCACCGATATCGGAAGGCTGCGCGCCCTTTGGCGCACCCGTCGCGCGAAGTGCCGCGCGCACCGTAACCTGCCACTCCGGATGCTCAGTCAACTCATACAGCACCCAGTCCAGCAGTGCCGTGGCATCTCCGACGCCCAGGCGGAAGATGAAGAAGAGGTTCCGGATCCTGGTTTCGTTGTCCAGCGCCGTCGGATCCGCCGCCAGGAGAGCACCCAGGGCAGAACCGGACGATATCTCGCGACCATTCGCGAGATCCTCACGCACCTTGTTGCGAAGAATGTCCGTCGCGCTGACAAACGCGCCTTCCATTTGCCGGCGCCATGCACGTCCACCGGATCGGTCAAGCACCAGGGCGCGGTGGGCCCGTTCCAATTCGAGGACGCGCGGGTCGGACGGTTCAATCCCGAAGAACACTTTTGCCAGCGACCGCAGCACCCACTGACTGATGTACTCCCGCGCCCGCACACCACCGTCAGCATGCCGGGAATCCTCAGCCAGCGTGGACAACATGGTGCGACACGCCGCGCGCACCGCGTCTTCGTTGGGTTCGAGTTCGAGTGTGGAGAATGCATTGCGGAACAGCGGCCCTTCCTGTTTGTGATCGTCGCCGGACATGTAGCGAAGCGACCCCTTGGGCACAAATCGGTTGTACGGCAGCGACGCGCCGGCCAGCGCCTCCGGATGCGAATGCAACAGGTCGCGGATATGGGTGAGGCCAACCACGCACAGGACCGGACGACCGAACTGGCTCATCTTGAAGACCGGTCCGTGGAGGCGGGCCTGATTCCCGTAGTAGTCACGATCATCAATCGCATCGAGCGAGGCGTTGATGCCTAGCGAGCCGGGCGGCCAATGTCGCGCCTGTCCGTACGATGGTCGCGCACGCCACCAGGCCATTGCCCATCCCGCCAGCGAGACCACCGCCGCGACGTGCAGTGCGACGGGCCAGCGCAACACCACGGCAACGGCGGCCATGCCAGTCAGGATTGCGACGCCCCCACCGGCCAGTGCCAGGTGCGGCAGCGCCACCATGTCGCGACGGAACGGCGGCTTGAGGCCGATCCGTACCAGTTGGCCGGCGGCGACTACGACGAGGGCAATTTCGAAGAGACGGAGCATGTTCACGGTAGCGGTGAAGCTATGCCGCCGGCCCCATCCTCACCACCAGCGCACGCGACGCATCTGCGGTCCGTGCGCGTGGCTGGCGCCCTCAGCTCACTTCATGTTGCGGATGGCATTCATCGCGATATCGTGTCGTGCCTTGGATGTGTTGGACAGCGTCTGCAACTTGCGACCCTCGCTTTCGAATGTGGTCTGGAGGCGGACAATGTCCGCCGCCGGTACGCCGTGCTGGCGTTTGCCGGTGGCCATACCACTGCCGCGCTCCCGCGCGGTCAGCACGCGATCATACGCGCTCTTGATCCACGCCGAGTGCGACGTGTATTCCACGCGGTCCCGATCGTTCAGTCCTGCTGGCGCCGGTGCGTCTATCAGCTTCTTGAGGGTGGCAAGCACTTCGTCCGGAGACATGGCAGCCGACGTCGCAACGCGCGGTGCGACCGGCGTCGCGACTTGCGCGCGAAGGTGCAACGGCGTGACCGACAGGACCGCAGCGGCGAACGCGAAACGCACTGTGACGAATCTCATGTGCTCTCCAGAAAGGGGATCGCCGCGCGCGGCGCGGACACTGACGGGACACGCGACCGAAGCCGGGCGGCCCACGCCACCAGGGCATCGTAATAGTCCAGATAGAACACCGGGGCGGACGTTCCGTCCGGCGGCAGGTCCGGCCGTTCGCCGCCCAGAATATCCGCTGCGGCCTTCAACCGCGCGACAACACTGTGCGTACCCGACTCGAGAAATCCCGGTCCACGCACCCGCTCGCCGCCCGCGTACCGTCGCGCTGCCGCCACCCACGTGAGCGGCGAGGGCACCTGGAAACCCGCCGCCTCAAGTGCGCTCCCATGCGTGCGCCACAACCACGGGCTCTGCGTATGCAGCAACAGGTCGAGTACCTCGACGGTCATCGCCTCGGCTCGCGACGTTGTGCGAATGGCATCTATCGACGGCACCACCTGGAGCCCTGGGAGTTCGAGCACATGCGACAGCCAGGGTGCCGGCGGCCGAACCAGCGCTTGCGCCCGCGCGGCGTACTCGCAACAGTCCGCCAGCAGACTGCCGTTCCGGGCGTCGGTGCGCCGAGGGTCCATCCGCTGCGATGTCTCGCGACGACTCCGGAGCGGCTCCCCCCACCGACCTTCCAGCACGCCCAGCGCATTGGCCATCTCCAGCGCGAACTTTCGCAGATTGCGGCGATTCCCCTGACGAATCGCCGTCGGGATGAAGTGCTCGAACCAGAAGACCAGGCGCCGCGCCGTCTCCAACGGTGGAATCGGTCGCGCTGGAATGGCCGGTGGCGGCCCGTACACGGTGACCGCGAAACGTCGATCGAGCGACGCCCGATACGGATCGGTGACCGCGAACTCGTCGAGATCGGCCTGCGTGAACAGTTGGCACTCGCCAAGTCTCGGGAACGCCAGACGCGCCAATCGGTAGCGCCGCCGCAACGTCTCGATCTCGACGCCGGACGCCGGATCGATGACCATGGCCAGATCCAGATCGCTGAGCGGAAAGACCGCTTCACCTGCCGCCACACTCCGCCGGATGTAAATCGTTCGCACAATCGGCGAGGCCAGCACAGTCCGACCGAGAACTCGGCCGGCCCATTGGTAGATCGCGGTTGACGGTGAGTCGTGTAGCAGCGATACCTCCAGAACTCAGAAGCGACGGTCGATGACGTTCGGCGACCACTGAACCCATACGCGGCTCCACGTGATCCCGAAAGTCCGATTCGAGCAGTTCATCGACTACCCCGCCCAGCGCAGCGGGTGGGCCTATGCCCAGCGATCACTGGCGCCGCTCCTCACTGACGCCCCGGACGCCATCGTGCTCGACACGATGATCGAACGCAATTTTGCCCGGGAGCTTGATCTTGCCACCAGCGAAGGGCGGATCCCCTACTGCCAGCCGTGGGCGGGCTTCATCCATGCACCACCGGATGTACCCCGTTGGCAGGACACCAGCAAGTCGCTTCGACACATCGCCACGCTCGACCAGTGGCGGGACAGCCTCCCTTCATGTCGCGGATTGATCACGCTGTCGCGGGATTTGCGCGACTGGGTACGTGCACAGGTGCCCGATGTTCCCGTGCTGGCCCTGCACCATCCCACGGAATTTCCGGCACGCACCTTCGATTTCGACACCTATGTGCGCCACGGACAACCGGTGGTACAGGTGGGGTGGTGGTTGCGACGTCTGGCCTCCATCCACTTTCTGCCCCTGCCGAAAGCGCGCAAGCATTTGTTGATCCCGGTCGGTACGGACCGCATGCCGCGTTTCCTCAACGCGCTCGAATCGGAGCGACAGCATACCGACGCGCCAGCCTTCGAGCAGTGGCACACCAATGTCCTGCCGCGTCACCACAACGCCGACTATGACGCGCTGCTGGCGCGGAGCGTCGTTTTTCTCGACCTGCACGCGGCGGTGGCCAATAACGCCGTGATCGAATGCATCGTGCGACGCACGCCCGTGCTCATCAATCGACTGCCGGGCGCCATGGAGTACCTCGGCGTGGACTATCCCCTCTTTTTTGACAGCCTCGATGAGGCCGCGGTCAAGGCCACCGATCCCGCGCAGGTCCGCGCCGCACACGAGTATCTCGCCGCCAAGGACATCTCGTTTCTTTCGGGTGAGACGTTTTGCCGGGAATTCGCGGACTCCGCGCTGTATCAGTCCTGGTAGCACCACGTCGCGCGTGCCTAGTGAGACCGCATGTACTCCAACAGGCAGCGCGTGTTTTCCTGTTGATCGCGGCCCAGATGCAGGTGCATCACGCGCGAACGACTCAGCAGCCGCTGTGACGCGCGCAGTCGCGACCAGGCGATGGCGGCCTGACCGGCGATCTGCGCGGTACTCTTCTGCAGGAAGAACTCGAGCCCCTGAAAGAGGCCCATGCCGATCACGCAATTGGCCACCATGGCGCGCAGGCCGTCGAGGTGCGACGCCGGGACAATCTCACACGTGCGAGAAAGACTGCGACTGCCGAGAAAGACGAAAGCGGGATCGGCAGCCCCGGATACGCGATCGGCGAAATAGCGGTAGTCGATCAGCACCTTCGGGCCGAACTCCATGCGCTGGATGGTCCGACGATACTCCGCCGGAACGATCTCCTCGGATCCGGGGAGCAGACCGATGCGCGTCGGGAACCCGTGCAACTGGCCTCGGCGATCGATGTACGGCGAGTCATCCGAGAGCAGTTTGACGTCCGGATCGGCCAGCAGATTCGAACCCAGCGTGCTCTTGCCACCCCCCATGGGCAGCAGTACCAGCGCGGCGCGGTTGTCCAGACTGATGCACAACGCGTGCACGCGATGCAGGTGACGGCGGTCGAGGGCTTCGCCGATCTGGGCCAGCAAAAACAAGTAGCAGGCTTCGTACTGCAGGTCCACGCTGCGGGTGATGATCTCGAAATCGCCAGTGGGACGATGGTGAACACCCAGCCCACGCCCGTGATAGTCGGCGCACGTGACGTCGACGTCGCGATACGAGGCGTTCCGCGGCGTGTACACGGTGGCGCACAGCGGCGGCAAGCGGTCATAGTCCGGATCCTCGTTGCGGATACGGATGTTCACCGGCCGACCGCGTGGCGGGCGTGTGACCGCGAAGTACTCGAAGTCGGACGCGAGGTTGCGCGCGGGCTCGGGCGAGTCGCTTTCGATGCGGAATTCGTAGCCGTAGACATCAAAAAGCCGTGACACCAGAGACCCTGCGACTGTAGGTTGAGCAACGTACGCGCCGTAGAAGGTGGCGATCCACCCACCCATTCTCCAGTTCCACGAGCCATTTGACGGAAATCGGCGACCTTCAGGTCGGGAGCAGCGATGTGGGTCGGCGTGCCGTGCACTCGGGCGCCGTTCAGATCGTGGCGCAGGCCATGCTGCTGGTCATGTCGCTCGTTTCGGGGCTGGCATTGGCGCGATTGCTGGCACCGGAGGACTTTGGCGTGATGGCCATGGCGAGCACGCTGACCGCCTTCGTGGCCACGTTCCGCGGGTTCGGTATTTCGATGGCGCTGGTGCAGGCCAAGGAGGTATCGGAAGACGATCTGCATCAGCTGTTTCGCGTCGGGCTCCGGTACGCGCTCTGGCTGGGCGCGGGGATGCTGGTGGCGGCGCCGGCGCTCGCACTGATGTACGAAGAACCGCGTCTGACCGCCGTGATCGTGGCGGTCACCGCCAGCTCGGTGGCGATGTCGCTGGCCGAGTTGCCCGAAGCCCTCGCCATCCGCGCCATGCGATTTGCCGCTCTGCGCCGTGTCGAGGTGGGCAGTGTCGCCGCAGGCATGGCCGTCGCGCTGGTGACGGCCTGGTTGGGGGCGGGCTACTGGGCACTGGTGGCGCAGAGTGCCACCACGGGGCTGGTGCGCGCCTTCAGTGCCTGGCAACTGGTGGCATGGCGACCGCGGCGACGTGTCGCGCACGTCGAAACGGCCGGTCCGCACTCGGCGGCCACGCACTCCATGCTGGCGTTTGCGCGTCGCTACGCAACGACCAATCTGGCCACCTTCGCAGCGGTGAATATCGACCGCGTGACGATCGGCATCAGCAGCGGCACCTATGCCATGGGGCTGTACGATCTCGCCTACCGCTGGGGCCACTATCCGGTGTGGCAGCTGTACGCACCACTGCTGAACGTGGCCGTGGCAGGGCTCTCACGCTCGCGCGAGAACGAACGGCTGTATCGCCACTACTGGCGCACCGCGCTGCTGTTGATCCTGTCCGTCATGCTGCCGGCGCTGTCGTTCTTCGTGGTGGAGCCGGGTGCCACTATTCTGACGCTGCTGGGTTCGGGCTGGACGGAAACCATTGAAGTATTCCGATACGTCACGATTGGCGGCATCGCGCTGGCCTTGAGCCGGCACACGCGCTGGTTGTTTCTTTCAGAAGGGCGAACCCGTGAGCAGTTGCGCATGAGCCTCGTACAACTGGCCGTGATGGCCTGCGCTGTCGCCATCGGCGCGCAGTGGAAGCTGGTCGGCGTCGCGGTAGCCTACGCTGTAGCGCGATGGCTGTTGCTGGTGCCGGAACTGACACTCGCGTTCGGGCAATCCCCGATTACGTGGCACGACTACCGCAAGGTGGTCTGGCGTCCGGCGTGTGCGAGTGTCGTCGCTGGTGTGGGGCTCTTTGGCGTGGCGGCATCGCTTCCGGAAACCGCAGGACCGCGGCTCGCGGTCAGCGCGCTGTTCTACACTACAGCGTACGCTGTGACATGGCTCGCACTTCCCGGCGGACGGACGGCGCTGCGCGAATTGCTCGGGGTCGCGCGCCGGATGCGCAGCGTTTCCGGCACTGTCGCCCAGCAGGATGCCGCGTGATTCGCCGGTATGCCTGGATCAGGGATGCAGCGTGAGTTTCTGCACACGCCAGTTCAGGATCTCCGCCACCCACAACTCGTTCTCCGACGGGCAGGCAATCTCGTGGATCCATCCGAACTGCTTCGCCTGCTTCCCCGCCTCACCCAGCACACCCAGCACCTTGCCATCGAGGGTGAGCTTGTAGATGCGGCCCGGCACGGCATCGGACACGTACAGGTACTGCGTGCTCCCAGGTGTGATGCACATGGCCCATGGCGCACCGGAAACGGCCAGCGTGTTGGCACCCGCAGGCCCGGCACCGACCATGACATTCGGTTCTTTCGTGAAGGGCACGTCGATGGTCATGATCCGCAGCGGGTTGCCGTCGGCGTCGAACACCTGAATGCGACGATTGGTGCGATCCCCGATGTAGATGTTGCCCTTGGCGTCGTTGGCGATGGTGTGCAGGATGTTGAACTGCCCCGGCGCCGAGCCTCGCGAACCCCAGGTCTTCATCCAGCGTCCGTTCTTGTCCACCTTCACGACGCGTGAATTGCCGTAGCCATCGGCGATGAAGATGTTGCCGGCCAGATCCCACGCCACGTCGGCTGGTCGATTGAACGTGCCCCAACCGGCGCGTGGCTCGGTGCCGGGCGGGAGCGCCACTTCCTGCTCCACCGCTTCCGGTCGCCGCCCCAACACCATCGTGACGCGGCCGGCCGGGTTGAACTTGACGATCATGTTCGTCCCTTCGTCCGTCGCCCAGATGTTGTCGTCCTTGTCGATGCGCACCGTGTGGGCAAAGGAAAAGCCGTAGAGGTCCTTGCCGATCTCGCGCAGATAACTGCCGGTCGCGTCAAACTCGAAGAGCTGCGAGGCCGACGCGCCGTGCACGGTGGAGCGCACGCCGGTGCGCGTGAACACGAATACATGCCGTTTGGAATTCAATGCGATGCCGACGACTTCGCCGAAATGCACCGTCGGCGGCAGCTTGAGCGGTTCGACATTGGCGTCGAACCGGATCTCCGGCACTGCGGACTGCGCCGCTGCCACATGGACCACAGCGAATGGCACAACTAGCGCGGTGAGCGCGGCAGCGGCAATCCGATTCATCGACATCTCTCCAGCGGTAAGGTCGGCACGTCTGCTCGCGCACATCGCGCGGCCCCATAGGCTGCGACACCCTCGTCAATTCCGCAAGCACGGCGCGCATCAACGCTCACGCCAGCGTCAGGCCAGCGACCGACCCATGCGCACGAAGGCCACCGCCCGTCCATCCGGCAGCTCATGCCTAACCGGCTCCAGCACCGAATAGCCCAGCGCCCGATACAGGGGTTCGCCCGGCAGCGTAGCCATCAACTCGGCCCGCCGAAATCCCGCCGCCACGGCGGCGGTCTCGCAGTGCACCAGCAACCGCCGTCCCAAACCCTGCCGTGCCACCGACGGATGCACGAAAAACGCGCGTATGCGGGCCGCCTCCGTGGTCGGATCCAGTCGCAGGTCGGTGTTCGATTTGGCCTGGTCGCCACCAAACAGCGTGCAGCGGGCACTCCAGCCACCGCAGGCCACGGGCGTGCCCTCCTGCTCGATCACGAAGTACGTGCCGTCATGAATGAGCTGCGTATCCACACCAAACACGTGGGTGATGAGCGCCTCGATTTCGTCAGGGCGGTAGAATCCGCGACTCAGTGCGTCGGCCGACTCGACAATGAGCGTGTTGAGCGCCGGTACATCATCGAGCTGCGCCAGCCGGATGTCGCTCACGGCGTCGGGCGCACGTCCGCGGCGCCGATGCCTGCCGCACGTCCCGTTGCCCACGCCCACAGGAAGTTGTAGCCCCCGATCGGACCAAACGCATCAAGCACTTCGCCACAGAGGAAGAGTCCAGGGTGTCGGCGGCTTTCCATCGTACGTGGATTCACTTCGCTCAACGCCACGCCCCCGCCGGTCACCTCGGCCTTCTTGTAGCCTTCGTCACCGTGCCACGGCAGATCGCCGCGAACCAGCGTGTTGACAAGCGCCCGTCGCTCTTCGCGCCGTAGCTCCGACAACGGGCGCGTGACGTCCACCCCGGCCTGGGCCAGTAACGCCGCCGCCAACCTGTCCGGGAGCACGGCACGCAATGCGCCGGTGACCGTGCGGGCGCCATGCGGCTTGAGCGCCACTTCCCACGCTGCTTCATCCAACGATGTCCACTGCACCTGTACCGTGGCCGTTGATCCTTCGGCACGCGCGCGCACCACCACGTGGGAGACATCCAGCACCGCCGGACCGCTGTATCCATGGTGCGTGAACAGGAATCCGCCGGTGGCGTGGGCCTGTCGTGCATCGCTGCGCGCAGTCAGCGAGACCGTGAGCGACACACCGGAGAGTTCATTGAACGCCGCGTGCTGCGTGGTGAGCGGTGTGAGCGCCGCGTACGTGGGATGCATGTCGTGGCCCAACGCCGCCAGCATGTCCAGGCCGGCACCATCGCTTCCCGTGGTCGGCACTGACAAGCCACCGGTCGCGACAATCACCGCGTCACAGAGCAGCGGCACGTCATTGTCGATGGAGACCGCCCATCCGCCGGCCGTCGGCGCCACGGCCGTCACGCGCGTCTCCATGCGCATCTCCACGCCCTGCGCCCGCGCATGCGATAGCAACGCGTCGCGCACATCGCGGGCCCGGTGTGAGGCGGGGAAGACCTTTGCCGACTCCACTTCGTCGACCAGCGGGATGCCCAGCGTCTCCTCGAAGAACGTCCGCTGCTGCGCCAGCGGCCAGGCGCGCACCATCTTGCGCAGCACATTGGGCGACGAATCGGTGACGAAACGCGATTCGTCCACGCGCAGCGGCAGCACATTGCATCGTCCGCCGCCGCTGATGAGGATCTTCCGCCCGCCGTCGCGCGTGCGCTCCACCAGCACCGTGTCCGCGCCCGCAGTGGCCGCAAAAATCGCCGCCATCGAGCCGGCGGCGCCGGCACCAATCACCACCACACGTTTCGTCATCCCTACAACATAGGGCCTCGAATGCGCCACCGGCGTCGCAGGGCGAGTTTGCCCCGCGACGCCGGTGGAACACTCCCCCGCGCAACCGCTATTCGATGACCGCGATCGTAAAGCGCTGATCCAAATTGAGCGCCGCGCCTGCCGTCACACACATCACGCGCGCCACAAGGTCTGCACCCGTGCGGGTGACCGTGAGGACGGAGCAGTGACTGTTGGAACTGGTACCACCGTACGACGAGACAATGACCGATACGGGCACCGAGGCCGAACCGGCGAGCCCTGGGAATGTCACGTCATGTATACCCAGGCCGACCTTGGCGAGCGTGACCGCTGCACCCGTACTCCAGGAATACCCGGTCGTGGGATTTGTGGCCCCGGCAGGGTCATTCACCCAGGCCACGGCGAACCGCTTGCCCACGCGACCACCGTCAATCACCAGCGTGCCAAAGCGTTCGTTCACCAAGGCTCCGGTTTGGTCATAGCAATAGACACCAGCCGAAAATACGCTTGAGGACCAACCGCCGTCGGCGCACCACGTGCCGGGCGCCGTCCCCCAGGACTGCGAAAAGTGATTCTCGGGGTTGTCAGGACCGACGCGCCCCAGCGCCAGAAACTTGACGGTGTACGCGCCCGCTGTGGCGCTGCCTTCCACCGTGATGTTGGCGTCCGTGCCGCGCGACGTATAGGTGAATGGCGAGGTGGGCGAGAACGGTGAGGCCGCGATGGCGGCGGTTGGCGTTGCCAGAAAACCGGCGCGCGCCGAGAACACGCCAGCACCGAACGCCACGAATGAGAACGGCGAATCAGTGGCCGCACCGGTGTTCACCGACCCGCAGATCACCTTGAGCAGCAACGCCCCGTTGGCAACGTTGGTTGGCGTGCCATTCGGATGACACTGGGCAAACGACCCGCGGGCATTCACGTACACAAAGCGCTGCGTGGCGTTGCCCGCCGCCATGCCGGGAATCGTCACCTCGTAGCTGCCGGTGGCGACTTTGGCCACCGTGGGCGCGTCGCCGGCGCCCGTGTACGCCTCCGTGGCCGGATATGGCGCCGACGGAGTGCCATTATTGGCGACCCCATACGCGAGATAGACGGGCACCGTCACGGTGATGGCCGAGGTCGCTGAAACGCCTTCGACGGTGGCGGTGATGGTCACCGGCCCCCCGGGCGCTACCGCCGTCACCCGACCACTCGCCACGCTGGCGACCGCTGAGTTTGACGACGTCCACGTGATGGTGCGGCCCGTCAGGACATTGTTGGCTCCGTCGCGCGCCGTGGCTACAAGATCCACGCCTTGCGTTGGTACCAGACTCGCCGTGGCAGGACTCAGGCTCACAGTGGCGACGGGGACAGGATTGATGATGACCGCGGCAGTGCCGGCGACACCACCAATCGTTGCGGTGATCGTCACCGGTCCGCCTGGCGTCACGCCAGTCACCACACCAGCCGCCACCGTGGCGATCGCGTTGTTCGACGATCCCCACGTCACCGCACGCCCTGTGAGTACACCACCCGCCGCATCGCGCGCCGTGGCGACCAGCGTCGTGGTCTGCCCGGCGATAATGGTCGCCGTGGTTGGCGCCAAGGTGACTGTCGCCACAGGCACTGGCACCACGGTTATCGACACCGTGCCCGACTGCCCGTTGGTGGCGGCGCGTATCACAATGGGTCCGCCAGGCGCCACGCCCGTAATCCGTCCATCAGACGCAACCGACGCGATCGAGGCGTCGTCGGTGGTCCAGGTCAGCGTGGGCGTCGGCGAGCAGTTCTGCGCCGTATACGCGGCGGCCGCCTGTGTCGATTGCCCCACCGTCAGCGTCGTGCTCGGCGCACTGACGCTGATGGCACTGACCGTGCACACCGGCGTCACGTCGGTGCCGCCACCACTGCACGCGGCAATCGCCACGACGCCAAAGCTGGCGGCAACCGCGCGCCACCGAACAGGGAATTCCGGGCGGGACGTACGATCGCGTGAGGGCATTGGCATGGGAGAAGAGGGATATTCTGCGGCGAACCGGGACCACCAAGCATACTTGTAGTAGACTTTCATAGTGCGGTGAAATCACCGAAATGTCCATTTTCCCACCAGCACCAACCATCACCGTGCGCCCCATGTCTTCGCTCTTCTCGCCGTTCACGCTCCGGTCGCTCACGTTGCGCAACCGCGTCGGCGTCTCACCGATGTGTCAGTACTCCAGTGCCGACGGTCTGGCCAACGACTGGCACTTCGTGCATCTGGGCGGTCTGGCCACTGGTGGGGCCGGACTGGTGTTCACCGAGGCCGCAGCCGTCACGGCCGAGGGACGCATCAGTCCGCACGATCTCGGCATCTGGGATGACATGCACATCCCGATGCTGCGTCGAATCACCGACTTTGTGCGCGCGCAGGGCGCGGCCGCCGGCATTCAACTGGCGCACGCCGGGCGCAAAGGCAGCACCGGTCGTCCCTGGGAAGGCCGGGGGGCGGTGCTGCCGGGGGATGGCGGATGGGACGATGTGCTGGCGCCCAGTGCCATTCCCTACTCGGACACGTATCCACGTCCGCACGCGCTGACCCTTGAAGGCATTGCGCGCGTTGTCGCGGCGTTTCGCGCGGCGGCACAGCGTGCGCTGATGGCCGGGTTTCAAGTGGCAGAGATTCACGCCGCCCACGGATACCTGCTGCACGAGTTTCTCTCTCCGCTGTCCAATCATCGCACCGATGACTACGGCGGATCGTTGGCCAATCGCACACGGTTGACGCTGGAGGTCGCGTCGGTGGTTCGAAAAGCGTGGCCCGATGAGCTCCCCGTGTTCGTACGCATCTCCGCCACCGATTGGGCCGAAGGCGGGTGGAACATCGATGAATCCGTGCAACTCGCCATGCAACTCAAGGCGCTCGGCATTGACGTCATCGATTGCTCGTCGGGCGGGCTGGTGTCGCACCAACAGCTGGTGATTGGCCCGGGCTATCAGGTGCCGTTCGCCAGGCGCATTCGCGCCGACGCCGGCGTGGCCACTGCGGCGGTGGGACTGATCACCGAACCGGCGCACGCCGCGCGTATCGTGGATGACGGCGATGCCGACATGGTGCTGATGGCGCGCGAACTGTTGCGCAATCCCCGGTGGCCGTTGATGGCCGCCCATGCGCTGGGAGCGCCCATCACCTGGCCGCCGCAATACGAACGGGCACAACTGCGTTAGTGCGGTGTCTCCACGGAATCCTGACATGTTCGCTGAGGCACCACCCGGTCGCAGCACACCGGACTATCGCTACGGCACTATTTTCGGCACCACCGCTGGCACTTTCGGATACGTGATGCCCAGCTGCTCGAGATACGTGCTGAACTTCGTCGGATCGTAGTAGTACTTCCGCATCTCGTCGCGGTATCTGGCCATCTTCTCGGCGTTCAGCCATATGGCCGGCTGGTCACTGGCCGACATCAGCGGATAATACTTCACCGTCTTCGTCTGCACGTCGGTGAAGTACGTCTTGGCGTCGCTCACGAGTTGCTGTTGCATCATCAGGTCCAGCAGCGTCATCGCCTGCACTTTCGCTCCGGCCACCACGCCCTTGTGCGCAATCGGCGTGGCCATTGCAATACCATCGGCCCAATTGTGCCCCGGCGTACCGGGAATGTTGGCCGGATAGTACAGTGTCACCGACGGCACACTCCAGGTGATGTCGCCGATGTCATCACTGCCGGTGCCGGTACTCGCTTTCGCCGCTTCCTCCGGCGTGCGCAGCGGAGGCACCGTCGTGTGCAGTCCGCTGTCGGGCTGACTGATCAGCTTCTGCACGGCCTTGGCCATGGTCTGGTCCTTCTCATCCCAGACCGGCATGCCCACGCGCGCGGCGTTCGCGTGCATGGCGGTGGCAATGGGCTTGTTGAAGTGCGGCCGCCAGGCAGATCCGATCACCATCGCCGTATCAAGCTCCGTAAACGTCGCCATCGCCGACGCCCGGGCCATCTGCTTCGCGTCATTGAACATCTTGGTCACGCGCTCGGGGTCGCGTTCACGAAAGAAGAACCAGATGGCCGCTGTACTGGGCACGACATTGGGCTGGTCGCCACCGTCGGTGATGACATAGTGTGACCGTTGCGACAGTTCCATGTGCTCGCGGTGAAACTCCCACGCGTTGGCCATGTTCAACACGGCGTCAAGCGCGCTCCGGCCGCGCCACGGGGCGCCTGCCGCGTGCGCGCTCTGCCCCTTGAACTTGAACAACGCCGAGATGAGCGTGAGCGCCGGCTCGTCGCCCCAGGAGATGCCGAACTCGTCGCTCACGTGCGCAAACAGATTCGCGTCGACATCCTTGAACACCCCAGCGCGCACGAGGTACGCTTTGCTGGCCAGCTGTTCCTCGGCCACGCCGGGCCACAGCATGATCGTACCGGACATCTTTTCGCGCACCATGATGTCCTTCACCGCCAGCGCCGCGACAATGTTGAGCGGGACGCCACTGTTGTGGCCTTCACCGTGACCCGGCGCGCCCGTCACCACCCAATCGCGTTGCGCGGTGCCGGGCTTCTGTCCGGCTTGCGGGATGCCGTCAATGTCGGAGCCCAGCGCGATAACCGGCTTGCCGCTTCCCCACTTGGCCACCCACGCCGTCGGAATGCCGGCCACACCGCGTTCCACGGTGAATCCGTTCTTCTCCAGCATGCCGGCGAGATACTTCGAGGTCTCGATCTCTTGCATGCCCAGCTCGCCGAACGAATACACCTGATCGACCATCTGTTGGGCAAGCTTGGCCTTGCCGTCGATGGCCCGAGCCAGTTCCGCCTTGAGGCGGTCAATGCGTGGGTCGGTGGTCGCCTGCGCGCCCAGGAGCGCGGGAACGAGGCAACCCGCAATAAGGCAGCGCGCGAGAGTATGCACGATCGAGGGGGTCAGGGAACCAGCGCTTTCATCTGCGAGAGACGATACATCGTGACCGCGGCACGCTTGGCGCGCACCGACAGCGATCGGAGGTCGGCCGTTTCCTGCGGCGAATGATCGTCATGGCCCGCCAATCCCACGCCATCGATGATCATGGGCACGATGCCGGCCACGAATGACACATCGGCGGCACCGGCCTTGGAGGGATCCACGGGATTGACCGGACCCAGTCCGAGATCGCGACTGGCCTGGTCGTGCAACGCCAGCAGTCGCTTGTTGCCGTCGGTGGGCGCCATCGGCGGATAGCCGTCATCGAATGTGATGGTGGCCGTGGTGTGTCCGAGATGCGCGGCGACGATTTCGCGCATGGTGGCTTTCGTGCGCGCCAGCTGCTCCGGCGACAGCGTGCGCAAATCGCCTTGCACCTTCATGCGTTCGGCCACGATGTTGCTCTTTCCCTCGGCTGTTCCCGTGTTGGCTTCCGCATCGAGCGTCACCCGCGCACCACCCACCGCGACGCCCGGATTGAAGGCGAGATACGCCTCTTTCGACAGCCGCGTGCGGAATGCGTCAAGAATGCGGGCGGTTTCGAAGATTGCACCGAACCCGATGCTGTCCTTGAAAATCTGCGACGAGTGCGCGGCTTCGCCGGTGACATCGAGCTGCCATGACGCCGCCCCGCGGCGCGCCACGACGCCCGTACCGAGAATGCCGGCGCCATCTTCGAAGCCGATTGCCGCGGCTGCCCCTCGCGCCGCGTCCATCAACGCGCGCCGCGCCTCGGTGATGGGTTCGCCGGCGTTCTCCTCGTCGCCGTTCATGACAATCGTGACGTTGAGTGCGTCCAGCGTTCCTGCGTCTTTCAACGCCTCGAGCGCCAGGATCATGATCACGTCGCCGCCCTTCATGTCGATGATGCCGGGGCCACGCGCGGTGGAGTCGGCCAACCGCTCCATCTTCTGAAACGGACTGGTCGGCTCGAATACCGTGTCGATATGGCCCACCAGCAGCAGCTTGGGACCGGGGCCCGGATGTTCGGCCACCAGATGACCGGCGCGACCAAACGACGTGCCGTCCACCCAACGCGTGCGGAAGCCCAGCGAGTCGAGACGCACGCGCAGCATGGCGCCGACCTGTCGGACGCCGGCAAGGTTCATGGTGCCGCTGTTGGTGTTCACGAGGCGTTCCAGCAGGGCGATCGCCTCGGCCGTCCGACGATCGACGGCGCGGGCGATGGCCCGCTCTACCGGTTTGAGCGAATCGACCGGCGGTTTCAGCGTGTGAAGCGGCGCGTGCCACAGCGCGGCGGCAATCAGCGTAGTGAGAAGCATCTGGAGAATGTAGGGCCCGGCCTTGGGGAAGCGCGAGCCACGCCAGCCGATCCTGTCGTCACCTCTGCCACGGAGAGATCGTCGGCGCTATCGTCGTACCATGCCGCGCCACCGCGCGTACGCCCATCGCCCGTTTGCTTCTGCCACGCCATTCATGCGCACGTCCGGTTCCCCGGCCCCTTCCAAACGATCGCCTCAGCAGGATGTCGCGCCCGGTGCCGCCGACTCGGAATCCGCGTGGTGGTACTGGCTGCTGGTCCTGGCGCCGGTGCTGTTCAACGCGATCATGCTGACACCGGAGTTTGCCACCGGCGTTCCCAGCAAGAACGACAGCGCCCTGCACCTGCTGCTCGTTCACGCGGCCAGCGACGCCGTCCGCGACGGCAGCAATCCGTTCGACTTCTGGATTCCGCAGCTCGAACTCGGCTTCCCGCAGTTCGTGTACTACCAGCATTTGCCGCATCTGGCGGTTGTCGCGCTGCACCGCGCGCTGCTGGGGACGCTGGAACTGGAAACGGCCTTTCACCTCGTGCGATATCTGCTGCTGGTGAGTTTTCCGCTCACCGTCGCCTGGTCCATGCGGCGCATGGGATTTTCACGGATGGCCGCGGCCGTGGGCGCCGCGGCCGCGACACTCTTCAATGCCAATGCGCGCTTTGGCGTTGAGTACAACAGCTACATCTGGCGCGGGATCGGCCTCTACACCCAGCTGTGGGGCATGCACCTGTTTCTGCTTGCCCTCGCGTCGCTGGTCGTCACGGTCAACGAGGGACGCGGCTATGTGCGCACCGCGCTCCTGTTCGGCGCCACCGTGCTTTCACATCTGGTGTACGCCTACATGCTGGGGGTCACCAGCCTCATCGTGCTCATCGTGGGCACGCCGTGGCGCGCTCAGTGGCGTCTGCTGGCACCGCGCGCCAGTCGGCTGTTGGTGGTGTCGGGACTCGCCTTGGCCCTGACCGCCTACATGATCTGGCCATTCCTGCAGACCAGCTACGCATACCTGAGCAGTTTGCCGGGCATTCTGACGATTCGGCCGGCGGGCAACGCCATGCTCCAGGTGGTGTCGGGTCGGCTGTTCGACTATCAACGATGGCCGGTGCTCACCGCACTCGCCTTGATCGGCGCACTGGTGGCCACCGTACGCCGGGGACCGGAGCGTATCCTTGCTCTCGGTGGATTCGGACTCTGGCTGGCGTTGCTGACCATGCGCGAATGGTTGCGAAGCCTGAGCGGGACATTGCCGGCACATTCAGGCTTTGTCAGCTATCGCTTCGTCGGTGCCGTGGAGTTGTTTGCCATCCTGCTCATGGGCATCGGTGGTGAAGCGATCTGGAATGCCGTGAGCCGCCTCACCGTGCTCCCGCCGCGGTTTCGGTCTGCCTCCGCATTCACCGTCATCGCGCTGGTGCTCGCACCGGCGGTCATCGAGCGCACGCACTACTACGAAGGCAACCGGCAAGTGATCGCCGAAACGCGTACCGCCCTGTCGGCCGACACCGATTTGTCGGCAGTGCTCACGGCCCTCGGCGCGGCATCGGCCGACACCGCCTACCATGGCCGAGTGTACGCCGGACCGCGCCGCGGCTGGGGTGGCCAGTTGATGGTGGGTCCCAGTCTTCGCGTTTTCGATGTCGTCAATGCGCACCGCATGGCATCGATCGGCAATCCATTCCAGGGGCTCGCGCTCAATTCGGGACTGCTGTACAACTTTCGCGACGGTGATGCCGGCCTCTACGATGCCTTCGATGTGCGGATGGTGGTGACACCGTCGGCCGCCGCGGTGCCTCCGTTCTTCCAGAACGTGCTGCGCAACGGCCACTATGCCGTGTGGCGCGTGCCCACGACCGGCATTGCCCAGTACGTCGAAATCACCGCGCGCCGACCGGCGCGGACCCAGCGCGAGTTGTATATCGGGGCGTCCGACTGGTTTGTCAGTGCCGCACCGGGGGCGCATCAGGTCACGCGATGGGACTATCCGTCGTCACTGACACCGGCCGTTCCCTTCACACCGACGCCGCGCTGCGCCGACGGTGGTCGGACGTCGGAAGAACGGGTCACCTCGCAACGTGTTTCGTTCACCGCCGAATGCGCGACGGCCGGTGCGGTGGTGTTGAAGATCTCCTACCACCCGAACTGGCATGTGCAAGTCGATGGCGTCGAGGCATTGACCTACATGGTATCGCCCAGCTTCATCGGCGTGGACGTGCCGGCTGGGCGTCATCGCATCGAGGCGCGCTATGTGCCAACGCGTTCGAAAGTACCGCTCCTGGTGTTGGCGCTGATCGTGTTGACCGCAGCGGTGACGCAGCGCCGGCACCTTGATGGTCCGGCGCAATGGATAGCCCGGCGCGTGGGCGTTCGGTCAATTGATTCGTGACGGTTTCGCTGAGCGGTGAGCAGTGAGGGGCCGGAGGGGTGAGCAACGGAAGCGTCGAGCGCCAGAGCGGTGAGCCGGTGAGGGCAGGACTGGGTTCTCCCCTCGCCGGCCGGCCCCTCACGCGCTCAACGCTTATTTTGCTCGCCCCTCCAGCCCCTCACCGCTCCCGCCGCTCAGCGTGATGTTCAGCTACGCTCACACCGGATAGTCGTACCGAATGAACCCGTTGCATTTCGCCACCGCATCGTACAGCGCGCGCGCCGTGGCATTGTGGTCCTGCGTCAACCAGTAGTACCGCGCCGCCCCGCGCCCACGTGCCTCGCCGGCCACCGCCTCGATCAACGCGCGCGCCACACCGCGGCCACGCATCGCCGGAGCGGTGAACAGGTCCTGCAAATAGCACACGGTCGGCGTCCACACGCTGGTGTGGAACAGGTAGTGCGCGAGACCAACCAGCTGTCCGTCCACCGTGGCCCCCAGCCCGAACACGCCGTCGTGCGCCATCAACCGGTGCCAGGCCGCGTCGAACGCCGCATCAGTGGTTGGTGTCTGGTAAAACGCCTTGTAGCCGCGGGCCAAGGCATCCCAGGCTGCGCGGTCAGCAGCAGACAACGGTGCGATGGCGACGGAAACGGTAGGCGGCACGGTGTTTCCCCGGCTGGGCCGTCGGCGTCCTGCTAGTACCGTGCGGCGGTGAAGTCCGCGCGACAGATCACGAACGTCCGGGAATATGGCCCCCAATCGCCGCAATCACTATCGACTCCTGCATGTGCAGTCCGACGCCCCGGCGGCGGTCATCAAGGCCTCGTATCGTGCCCTGATGGCCCTCCATCATCCGGACGTCGGCGGCGACCATGCCATGGCCGCGTTGCTGAACGAAGCGTACGCGGTGCTCTCCGATACGACGCAGCGTGCCGCGTATGACAAGCAACGTGCCGCCAAAGCCGGTCGAGCGTCCTTTCGCGAGCAGCGCGGCGGCACGTCGCAATCAGCGCCGCCGCGCCACAGCGCGCCAACAGCCGCCTGCCCGTTGTGTCATCTGGGCATGCCCGCGCAGCTGCATGCCGATTCGCGGTGTCTGCGCTGTCGTGCGCCGTTGGCGCCGGTGCGGCGCCCGGGCGAAAAGGACGGCACCACTGAACGACGCCGGATGTTGCGGGTCTCCAAGTCTGACTGGGCGCTGCTGTATCAAAGCTGGCCGTCGGAGGTGACCGACGTACGCATGCGCGATCTGTCGCTGGACGGCATCAGCATCTACAGTGGCACCGAGTTCCCCGTGCACCGCACCATCCGGGTCGTCGGCGCGGCCTTCGACGTGGTGGCGGTGATTGTCTCCTGTCGACAAGTGGGCAAGGTGTTCACCCTGCACGCCAGGCTGATTACGGCATTGTTCACGAACGCCACCGGCGGATTCGTGTCGAAAACCGCGTAGCCAACGCGTCCCGCGGCGCCACGACCGTGCGGTGCTACGCCACCACTGGCGGGACAACCACCGGCGGGACAACCACCGGCGTCGGTGCCGGCGGTTCCTGCCGATAGATGGTCACCGCCGTGTCCTCGAAGATGCGCTTGTCATAGCCGCGCGGCAGTACATGGTCGGTGGAGTGCTCCACCGCGAGGATGCGCGAGAACTTGTTCGCCTGCCAGCTTTCGATCACACGATCGAGCATTTTTGAACCGTATGGCGGGTCGACGAACACGATGTCGTAGCGATCGGCTTCCAGTGCCGCGGCAAACGGCAAGGCATCCTTCTTGAACACGCGCGTCTTCTCACGCAAGCGCAACGCGGCAATGTTCGCTTTCAGCGCGTGCAGGCTGGACGGTCCGATTTCCACGAAATCGGCGTAGCGCGCGCCACGCGAGATGGCCTCAAGGCCCAGCGCGCCGGTGCCGGCGAAGAGGTCCAGCACGCGCGCCTTCTCCAAATCGGCGTGCAGCATCTTGAGCAATCCCACCCGCACCAACTCCGCGGTTGGACGCACGCGATAGTCGCTGGGCGATGTCAGGTTCCGGCCGGCAAACTTCCCTCCCACAATTCTCATCCCAACAAGCTACACGGACAGGCGACGGATCTGGCGATCCTGCAGGCGGGTGAAGGCCACCATGGCGATCACGGCCCCAAGGAAGGCCATGCCCATGTCCGACTGCGTGTCCCACGGGTCGCCCTGCGTACCCAGGAACGCGTCGGCCCCCTGCCCCAGGGCCACGGCGGCTCCCCATTCGATCAATTCGTAGGTCAGGCTGATGGCGAGCGCCACGGCCACGGCCAGCGAGTAGGTCCAGGCACCGGCCCGAACGATGCGTAACCGAAGGAACAGTTCGCGCGCCACGAGGGCCGGCACGAACCCCTGGGCAAAGTGCCCCAGCTTGTCGTACGGATTGCGCGACAGGTGCAACAGATCCTGCACCCAGAATCCCAGCGGCACACGCGCATACGTGTATGCGCCGCCCACTATCAGGATGATCGCGTGGAGCGCAATGACGACGTACAGCAGCGACGTCAGCGGAAAACGCCGCGCCGTCCAATACAACACGGGAGCGGCCATGAAGATCGGCGCCACTTCCATGAGCCAGGTGCTGCGCTCGTACGGCTGGAGACCCGATACTGCGAGAAGAGCAACCACCACGACCGCCAGCCACGGCACCCATCTGCGCGTTGTCATGCCGACAGTCTACCGCACATACTCCTGCGCCGCACCGGTAAACGCGCTCGGCCGGCTTGAGGCGCCCGCAAAGTATTCCACGCGAATACGTTCCTCCGAGAGCATCTGCACCAGCATCCAGCCGGCCGCTATGCGACCCATCACCGGCGTCCCCTGAAAGGCCACGAGTCCGCTGGCCACGCTGACCGTCGCCGGGTCGGGATCGGTCGATGGGATGCGCAGCACGCCGGCCTCCGTCAGCGTGCCACCTACAGAAATCCGCGGCTGCGTCGCATACCAGTCGTACGCAAATGCCAGCGTCTTGGGCCACCCCTGCGGGCCCATCGTCACCGACGACCCGTCGTTGGCAATCGACGAATGGAACCAGTCCCCCACCAGCTTGCCGCGCACGCCCCAGTCAATGCGCCCGTCCTTGTTCCCCGGCACGCCCTCGAACATGCGCACGCGCTCGTACAACCACGACCGCAACGGCTCACTGAAGTACTTGTACGGCGACACCGCGTGCGCTCCCATGTCGCCATAGCGCTTGGGGTTCACGAATCCGGCCGGGGTGACGTCATAGTCGATGACGCCCAAGTCCATTGACGGACAGCGGCCCGTGGTGGTCGCAATGGTATCACCGGCGTTCACATGTGAGCCAACGCCGATACCCGGCTTCAGAATGACGTGGTCGTAGTAGTAGTGAAACGTCCTGGTCATCTGCACATTCACCTTCGTGTCGCCCTGTACCTCCGTGACCAGTACGAAGGTCACCACTCCGCTGCCCGCCGCGCGAATCGGCCGCGCGCGACAATCGTTGTTCTGCTGCTGTCCACTCCACGGGTTCACGAAATACCAGTACACGTGATCGGTGGGCAGCACGTGCCCCGGAGGCGCCAGGTTTCCCAGCGGCGTGACCGCGAACACGGTGCTGGTATCCAGCGGCGAAACGGACAGCACGCCCGGCCCCGTGGCGGTGAGGCCATAAGGATTCCCGTTGTCCGCGGGACCGGTACTGTCGCCGTGACCGCCGCAGGCGGAGAGGGCCATCAGCGACAGGGCAATCGAATGGCGCATAGGGGACATTGTTCAGCGAGACCAGCGGAGAGTGAACGCCGTGGCCGCCGCAATCGGTGCGGGAGGCCGGTAGGATGACTGCTGTCCGAGCGCCCCGGTCACCAGAATTCCGCCAGCGCCGGGGGACTCGCGCCGCGGGTGTCGCTCGTAGATTAGGCGGATGCGCCTACTCTCCGTGCCCCAGCCCTGGGCCACCCTGCTCGCGCGCGGTGCCGCGCGATTCATCGTCCGTCACGACGCCACCGACTATCGCGGCACGGTCGCCATTCATGCCTCCGATCTCATCGACGGCGAAGCGGTGGAGCGACTGGACACCGATTCCGAATTCGCCGAACGCCTGGCCGCGCTGGGGTTCCAAGCGGCGAGTGACTTCGACGCACTGCCGCACAACGCCATGGTCGGTGTGGCGGTGATCGCCGACCTCTGGAGCCTGGGTTCACTCGAGGAAGTGGCCACGGAAGACGATGCCATCCTGCTTGGCGACGTGGACGATACCGCGGTGTTCTGGGAGCTGGCGGAGGCGGTCGAGATCGATGCGATCGTTGAACCCGCAGTTCCCGTGGACACCGACGATGACGACCATGCGATGGCGGCCGACGACATGGCCGAACCGGTCCCGCGCTTCAACGCCCTGTCGGAGCCACTCTCTCTTGTGATTCAAGACGCCGCACGGCGCGCCGGCGCGCGATTCGATGACGACGGCCTGGTATTCTGGCCCATGGCGCCGAGCCAAGCACTCGCGGCGCTGATTGGCGACGATGCGGTTGGTGATCGCGAGATCACGCGACGCGTGTGGGCCTATGTCGTGGAGCAAGACCTGCAGGACGCCGAGGACCATGCGTACGTCTACCTCGACGACGCGCTGCGGGCGGCACTGGAGAGCGACGCCGACGGCATGCCGACCGGAGAATTCACCGACTGCGTGGTCGCCCAGATGCGACGCATCCCATGACGGCCCTGCAAGACAAGTATCCCGACGACTACTCGTACTGTTACGGCTGCGGGCGTCTGAATGCGGACGGCCTTCACGTAAAGTCCGAGTGGCACGACGGAGAGTGCACCGCCCACTTCCACCCGGCGCCGAAACACATGGCCATGCCCGGCTTCGTGTACGGTGGTCTCATCGCGTCGCTTGTGGACTGTCATGCCATGGCCACTGCCGCCGCGGCCTCGATGGTGGCTGCCGGTGAAGTGCCAGGACACGACCCCACGCGCCGGTTTGTTACCGCCTCACTGCATGTGACGTATCTGAAGCCGACGCCGATGGGGGTTGAACTGGTGCTGCGGGCGCGCGCCGAAGAAACTGGCGAGCGCAAGGTGCGTGTGGCGGTGGAGCTGTTCGCCGGCGAGGTGCTGTGCGCACGCGGGCAGGTGCTGGCGGTGCGACTCCCGGACACCATGGCGGTGCTTCGCCCATGAAGTCGTTCTTACACGTCCCCACGTTGATCGTGTTTGGACTCGTCGGATGTGCCGGCCGCGACGCAACCCGCGAGTCGGTGGACATTCTCATCACCGGCGGCACGGTCATCACGATGGATAGCACGCGTCGCGTGCTGGACGACGGTGCGGTGGCCATCAAGGCCGATCGCATCGTGGCCGTGGGTCCGTCTGGCGAACTGGCGAAGCGCTACACGCCACGCGAAACCATCGACGCGCACCGCAAGGTAGTGATGCCCGGTTTGATCGACGGGCACGGACACGCCGGTCACGGACTGGTAAAGTCACTCGGGATGGATACGGAACAGTGGTACCCGGCCACCGAGCAGATATACGCGCACGGCTCATCGGTGGATTTCTGGCGCGCCGAAGCGCTGCTGACTGGGGTGGAGAAGGTGCGGTTCGGCGTGACCACCTCGCTCAGTTTCTTTGGCGGTGGCGACATGGTCATGCGCACGGACGATCCCGTGTACGGCAATGCATACATGAGCGCGATGGATACCGTGGGGCTCCGCTTCTTCCTGGCCGTGGGACCCCGTCGCCCGCCATTCCCATGGACGTACACCCAATGGCAGGGCGACTCATCACGCGATGTGTCGGTGACGTTCCAGCAGCAACTCGATGTGTCGGAAACGCTCATCAAGACGTGGAATGGGGCGGGCCAAGGGCGCCTGCATATGGCGGTGGCATTCCCCACGCATCATCCCGAAACCACGCCGCTCACCGCAGCGGCCCTCGCCGAGCTCACCGCGCAGGCACGCGCGGCCCTCGCGCTATCGAAAAAGTACGGTCTCCTGTTCACGCAGGACGGCCACTCGCGCGGTTCGGTGAAGTTCGCCAACGACGTCTTTGACATTCTTGGCCCCGACGTGCTCCTCTCGCACGCCACCGGCATGACCGACGAGGAGATTGCGATTGTCGCGCGCACGAATACACGCGTGGTGCACAATCCCAGCGCGAACGCTGCCATGCGTGAACCATTCCGGTTGGTCGAGTTGCTCGATGCCGGCGTGACCGTGATGCTCGGCTCCGACGGCGTCGCCCCCGACCGCAGCTACGACATGTTCCGCCACATGTTCCAGGCCATGCGGTATCATCGGGCCGCCTTGCGGGACACCAAGGTGCTGCCCGCGGGCAAAGTGCTGGAGATGGTCACGATCGATGCCGCGCGCGCGCTGGGATTGGAGAAGGAGATCGGTTCGCTCGAGCCGGGAAAGAAAGCCGACGTGATTCTCGTTGATTGGTTCCGGCCACATATGGTGCCGATGAACATGCCGCTCT